>JBOHTH010000147.1:0-3276 GCA_050733535.1 Gemmatimonadaceae bacterium
AGAGGTCGGACGTGATGGGATCCCACGCGGCTGCTGTTGATCCGCCACAGCACGACGTCGATGAGCAGCAGTCGGCGGGCGTTCCCTCGCCCGACGCGACGCGAGCTGCCGCTTGTCCGTACTTCTCCTTCACGACTTCCCTCAGCGACTCCGCATTGCTGGTCACCTTCGGACCTCCAGATAAGAAACAATAAATATTGATGGATCGGGGATAAGAAAAATCAGTCGCAGCACGCGGCGCTGCTACGCGCGGTCAGTGTGCGCGATATGCGGCGGAGTTTGCCGAGGACGGCTTCGATCTCGCTGAGCGTTTCGCGGTTGAGCGTGTAGTAGATCCAGCGGCCTTCGCGGCGGTCGCTCACCAGGCCGGCATCTTTGAGAGTCTTGAGATGAAACGAGAGCCGCGACTGCGCGGCGTCGAGGTCGTCGGTGAGCTCACAGACGCAGCGTTCGCCAGCGAGCAGGCGTTCGATCACGCCGAGTCGCGTCTCGTCGGAGAGCGCGTGGAACCAGCGTGAGGCTTGGGCGGTGTCGAGCTTGGTGGCGACGGCGGGCATGTGCGTGAACGTATCGACATTTTTTGATATGTCAAGCCTCGCAGAAGCGGTTCCGCGTCACGGCGGGAACACCGCGTCCACGTCGCGCCGAAACGTCGGCGGGTCGATCGCGGGGAACCGGTACAGTTCGGACTCCATCTGCGCGAACATGCGCCGCACTTCGCCTCCGCTGATCAGACTGCGGGCGACCATGGCGTCAACATCGGCGAGGTCGCGTGCATGCCCGCGCTCGATCTTGGCCAGTGCCTGCGCCGCAAAGTCATAGTGGCGGAACGTGACGAGGCCGACGCGCGCAATCAACGGACTGCGCTCCTCCCATCCCGCGGGAACGGGAATGAACTGGTCCGGCGACGCAAGCTCAATGTTGATCCGGAGGCGCTCCTTCAGCGCAGGGATCGCACGCAGCATCGCGTCGGACTCGGGGCGCATGACTAGATCCACGTCCATGGTTGTTGCGCGCCAGCCGACGAGCACCGCCGACGTTCCGCCCACGAGGAACACGTCGGTTTCGGACGTCGCGGCGTCCGCGAGCGCCGCAACAAAAGCTTCGATGCGTTCCTTGTCGGCTAGTTCGCGCACGCGAGCGCACGTTGATAGCTGACAACCCGCCGAATCAGAGAGTTGTACCGCGCGTGCGCGCCCGATCCGTGCTGCTCCGCCAGCAGGCGATAGAGGCTCAACTCCGGATCGGCGAACGGAGCGCGTACATCCATGCCGAGCGCGCGCAGACGTGGCGCCGCAATCGAAACGAGGAGTGACTCGACGGTGACGCGGCCGGCGGCGAGATCGCGCAGGCCCTGCGCGATCAGCTCGGCCCCGGGAAGGGCGGCAATCATCGGGCGGCGCTTGCGCCAGTCGTGGAGTTGCACATGCGAGAAAGCTATCGCAATCGCGAATACGCGGCGATCAGGCCTCCCAGCCAGCGACGCGCGCGGCTACGGGCGCCGGTAGACCGTTCCGTCCTTCATCACGAACGTGATCTTCTCGAGCGCGTGAATGTTGGCGGCAGGGTCTCCGTCGACGCCCACGATATCCGCAAACGCGCTGGCCTTGAGCACGCCGAGTCGTCCCTCGCGTCCCAGCAGGCGAGCCGCGTTGAAGGTGGCCGCCTGGAGAATCTGCACGGCCGGCATTCCCGATTCGGCGTACGCGAACAGGTTGTGCTTGGCGGCGTCGCCTTGCGGCAGCCCCATGTTGATGTAGTTGTCGGAACCCGCCACGATCATCACGCCGGCCTTCATTGCGCGGCGCAGGCGGTCACGCGTCGGCTCGAGGATCTTGGTGAATTGGGCCGCCGGCGTTCGCGGCGCAGCCGTCCGCGCGCCGCTCCGGTCGAGATAGAGTCCGAGGCTCACGCTGTCCAGATCCGTGGCCACCAGCGCGACGCCGTTCTTCGCCATGAGCGCGAGCGTCGAATCGGCCACTTGATAGGCGTGCTCCACGGAGTTCACTCCGGCGTACGCGGCACGCCACACGGCGGCGTCGCTCGTGGCGTGTGCCGCCACGCGAACGCCGAGGCGCTTGGCCGCGGCGACAATCGCCTGCATCTCGGCGACGGAGAGGCTGCCGCGGTTCGGCGTGTTGTTCGAGTAGATCTTGATGAGGTCGGCGCCGAACGTGACGTTCTCGCGCACCGCGTCCGCCGCATCGTCAGGGTTCTTGACGATCCGGTATTCCTCCTCGGCGATCGCTTCGTAGCCGGGAAGCAGGCCTGGGAACTGTCCGCCCACAGGGCTCAGCGCCGGACCGGACACGATCATGCGTGGGCCATCGACGGATCCGTCGTTGATCGCCGTGCGGAGTGCGACGTCGCCAAAGCGGCCCGAGTTGCCGAGATCGCGAACCGTTGTGATCCCCGCGGCGAGAAAGGTGCGGGCGCGCGCCGCGCCATGGAGCGCCCGAAGCGGCGTGCCTTCCATGATGACCGCCTTCGTACCTTCGAGAATGGGATCGCCGGCGGCGGGATCCTCGAGATAGAGCAGGTGCGTATGTGCGTCGATCAGGCCCGGGAGCACCGTCTGATGCGAGAGGTCGATGACGCGCGCGCCGGCCGGGATATCGAGCTTCTCGCCCACTGCCTCGATCCGGTTGTTCTTCACGCGGATCATCTGATTCTGCGCGAACGTGCCCTTCTCGCTGTCGAACAGCCGGCCGGCGCGAATTATGGTGACGCCAGTGTCGCGCGGCGTTTGCGCGGACGAGGCCGCGGCGGCGCAGAGGAAGGTCAGGGCAAACAGCGTGCGGCGCATCGTTGCCTCCTACGGCATGACTGGCAGCCCCAGAAATGATACCTTCGCACCGCCAGCGTGCGCGGGGTTCGTCGCCTTCGCTCGTCTCCAATTAAAGTGACCCGGGCGGGTCTCGAACCCGCGACCTACGGATTAAAAGTCCGTTGCTCTACCAGCTGAGCTACCGGGTCTACACTCAACAACGAAGGAACATAACCACCAGAGCACGAACGGCGTAGCCGATTAGTTTAGGCAACAACGCAGGAAACACACGCGAGAACCGACCCATTATTCGATCTTCAGCGATCGCGGCTCTGCTAGCCTGGACGCTGGCTCCGTCCCTCGCGGCCCAGACAATGCGCGGCACTGTCCGCGACAGCGCGAGCGCGGGCCCGATTCCGGGCGCAGTCGTCACCCTGCTGGACTCCGCCGGCACCGTGCTCGGCCGAAATATCAGCGACGAGCGGGGCTCATATCGAGTCGCTTACACG
>JBOHTH010000148.1:0-13730 GCA_050733535.1 Gemmatimonadaceae bacterium
TTCCTGGATCGTGAAATCGCCGCGCTGCCGACCGTGCGCGTGATCGTGGCGCTGGGGCGAATCGGATTCGATGCGTATTTGAGTCACCTGAAGCGCGCCGGTGTGATCGCGAGCAAGGCGCCGTACGCATTCGGTCACGGGGTTGAGTACAGGACGCCGGACGAGCGGATGCTGGTGGGGTCGTACCATCCGTCGAACCAGAATACGAATACGGGGAAGCTGACGGAGGAGATGTTTACGGAGTTATTCGAGAGGGTGGCTGCCCGGATGCGGAACTGCTAGCTGATGCAGAATGCAGATGAGGAATGCGGCGGAATTGCGCCACCGCGTGGAGCCGCGTTAGTCCCAAGTGCTCTTGCCCGCCCACCTCAACTCGCCTATGTTCTCGCGCACAACTCCCCCACCCCACCATGCGCAAACTCGCCTTGCAGCTTTCGCTCGCGGCGCTGGCCGCGCTCCCCACGTTCGCACAAAAGCCTGAAAAGCCGCCGAAACGGCCCAAGCTCGCCGCGCAGGCCGACACGAATGACGCCCGCTCGTATATCGACTTCGGGTTCAAGTCATTCGACGAAGACCCGGAGGCCGCTGCCAAGGCGTTTTACTGGGCCGCGCGCATCGACCCCGATAACGCGGAGGCGTATTACGGACGCCGCTCCGCGCTGATCGTCGACAGCAAGCGCGTCCTCGCCACGTACATCGACGGCTCCTCGCGCGACCGTGCGAACCTGAAGGACTTGCGGGTGCTCGATTCGCTCCAGCTGCGCGCGCTCCTCCTCAACCCGTTCCTCTACCGCCGCCTCGAAAGCCGGATGTTCACCGAGTACATCCGGCAGCTCAACAGCGACCGGCCCGGGTACGAACCGAGTCCCGCTGAGCTGCAGTATGCCGTCAACACATATCTCCAGAACGCCGACGTCTCCACGCGTGCATGGGTGTCGTACAGCGACGGAGCCTTCGACGACGCACTCGCGCAGTACGCCAGCGCGATGAAAGGCCAGAGAGAAACCGCGTCGTACCATCTCGAGCGCGCGCGAATCTTCGGCATGCGCGCCGAGACCGACAGCGCCATCGCCGAGTTCCACAACGCGCTCGACGAGCTGCACAAGCGCGACGCGAAATCGATCGTGTTCGTCTACGATTCCAAGGCCGCCATCGAGCACAGCATCGGGATGCTGCTCGAGCAGCACGACCGCGTGGCCGAGGCGCGCGAAGCGTACGGACGCGCGCTGCAGGAGGACGTGTCGTTCTACCCCGCACACCTCCGCCTCGGCTTGCTCGCGCTCGCCGCCAAGGACACAACCACGGCCGTGAGCGAACTCGATCTCGCGACGCAGATCGCCCCCAACGAACCGTACGTGCGCTACGTCTCCGGCTACACGCTCGCCGCCCTCGGCCACCGGCCTGAGGCGCTCACCCAGATCACCAAGGCGATCGAGCTCGATCCGTACTATCCGCTCCCCTACATCACGCTCGCCCAGCTGCAGGAGCAGAACGGCGACAAGGCGGCCGCGCGCGCGTCGTATCATGCATATCTCAAGCACGCCGGGCAGCAGGATCCGCAACGCGCGGATGTCGAAGCAAAGCTGGCGGCGCTCCCGCCGCAGACCGAGGGCGCGGGGCAGCGGCGATGATCCGCGTGGATCGCCGCATAGCGGGACGATGCGCTCGTGCGATTGTGATCGCGACATGCGCCTTGGGCGTCGCAACGCCGCTCGCCGCTCAGGGCACGCCGCCTGCGGTGCGCAAGTCGACACCGTACGAAGACCTGCAGATGTTCGGCCAGGTGCTCAACCAGATTCGCGTGAACCATCCCGACTCGGTGGACACACACGAACTGATGATGGCAGCGATCGAGGGAATGGTGAGCGCGGCCGATCCCCACTCGTTCGTGATTCCCGCCGTGCGACTTCAGCCTGGGAAGGAGGAACAGCTGCGCGCGGGAAAACTCGTGCCCGTGCCCGTCAACTTCGCATTCGTGGACGGCGCGCCGATCGTCGCGAGCGTTTCCGCAGGATCGGCGGCAAGCCACCTCGATATTCTCCCGGGCGACGAGCTCGTGTCGATGGACGGCAGGTCGATGGACGCGGCGAGCGCGGAGGAGCTCGAGATCGCGCTCGCCGGCCCCAAGGGCAGCGAGATCAAACTCGGGTTTGAACGCCGCCGCATCGACGGATCGCTCGTCGTGCTCGAGCGCGCGGTGCGGCGCGAACGGGTGGACGAGGCCACCGCGATCCCTGCGGCGCTCATGCTCGACTCGGCCACAGGATACGTACGCGTCACGACATTCATGGGTGACAAAGTCGCCGACGACCTGCACGCCGCGCTCGACCGTCTCGAGAAGACGGGCATGACGCAGCTCGTGCTCGACCTGCGCGACAATGGCGGCGGCAGCGTGAGCGAAGCCGCGCGTGTCGCCGGCGAGTTCCTGCCGAAGGGGGCGATCGTTTACACGTCAGAAGGAAGCAAGCCCGAACTGACGGACACGGGCCGCGTGTCGCGGTCGTTCTGGGGATCGCAGCAGCAGCGGAAGTATCCGATCGTGATGCTGATCAACGCCGGCACGGCGAGCGCGTCGGAGCTGGTGGCGGGAGCGCTGCAGGATCACGATCGCGCGCTGATCATGGGGCGCCCGAGTTTCGGCAAGTCACTCTTAATGCAAACCTTCCCGCTGAGGGACGGATCGGAGATCGTGCTCGTCGTCGGCCGCGTGCGGACGCCGTGCGGGCGAGTCGTGCAGCGCGAGTACCGCAACATCACGCGGCACGAGTATTATCGCCTCGCGCGGATGGACCGCGACACGGCTGGTCGCCCCGCGTGCAAGACGGACGCAGGGCGCACGGTCTACGGCGGCGGCGGCATTTTCCCCGACGTGCTCGTGGACGCACAGCCTGGCGCGCCACTGTGGTATTCGCGCGCCTCGGAGCAGCTGCTGCCGATCACGTGGGCGGGTGGATACGCGACAGCCGCGGCTGCGACGCTCGGGTCACTCGACGCGTTCGTCCGCGCGCCGGTGCTTCCGCCGGCCGCCGCCAGTGATTTTCGGAAGTACGCAAAGAGTCAGGGAGTCGACATTCCAACGGACACGGCTACGGACGTGACGCTGCAGCGCTTGCTGGCGAGGGCCGTGGCGAACGCGAAGTGGGGAGGGGCCGGCCTATACAGCGTTACTGCGGTGCTGGACGCAGAAGTTTCAGCGGCGAAGCAACACTTTCCTCAGGCCGAGGCGTTGGTGAAAAAGCCGTAGCGGGTTCGAAATGCGGGACTGCCAGCTGACGCAGAATGCAGATGAGGAATGCGGCCTCCGCGCTATGTCGCGCGGAGGATTCCAACGGGGTCGGCGCGGCCGGCGCGGAGTGCCGGCACTACGCATGTGCCGAACGCGACGCCGAGAAGGACGAGTTCTGCGAGCATCAGGGAGATCACGTCCGTCGGGTTGACGCCATAGAGACCGCCGCCGAGCAGCGATCCCGCGAAAAAACCTCCGAAGGCGCCGAGGGCCGTGCCGCCCAGCGCCATCGTGGCGGCATCGCGAACCACGAGGCGCCAGAGGTGACCGCGCTGCGCCCCAATCGCGACGCGCACCGCGAACTCACGCATTCTCTGGTTCACCGTGTATGACATCACGGCGAACAATCCCGCCGCAGCGAGCGCGAGTGACGCGAAGCCGATGGAGAGGAAGGCGCGCATCAGCGAGCGGTTTTGGTGCATAAACTCGTCGTAGCGCGAGGAAAATACCGTCACGAACGCTGATGCACTTCCCGGAAGAACGGTATTCAGCGCGCGACTCACGCGAAGCGCGACGGCCGGCGCGTTCCCCGAGACGCGCGCCACGACCTGCCACTGGCGCTTATCGTGGTCGCCGACGGTCGCATAGATCGGCGGCCAGCGCACGCCCACGTCGAGGAACTGCGGCAGGTAGAGGTCGGCGGCGCGCGTCACGCCGATCACTTCCAGCCAGGGCGCGCCGCCGTCGTCCGCGCCGAGACGGACTCGGCGGCCGATGGCCTTGCCGTCCGGAAAGAGTTTGGCGACAGCGCGTTCATCGAGGATCACCGCCCCGCGCACGTCGTCGCCCGGTTCGAAATCGCGTCCCGCGAGCAGCGGGATTCCCATCGTTTGCATGAAGCGCGGCCCGGTGATGTAATAGTCCCCGGCGAGCAACGGCGCGATGCCGACCGTGCGATCGGAAAACACCTGGCTGCGATCGGGATGCCCGACTGCGAGCCACGATGCGCCCTCGATGCCGTCCACCGCCTCGACCCGCGGAAGCGTGACTGTCACGGGATCGTCTGTGCCGAGCTTCTGGACGTCCCAGCGATACACGAGCCGGCCGGTCACGGAAAGCACTTTGCTCGCATCGTACCCAAAATGGAACTCGTCGAGATTGAGGGTGCTCCGCGCAAACAGCGCGGTCGCCATGAGGAGCGAGAGCGAGACGGCCAGCTCCGCGGCAACGAGAACCTGCACGCGCCGCGCGCTTCGCCCGGTGCTCCCACCAGAGCTCTCCTTGAGCGGCTCCATCGGCTGGATGTGCGCGACCTGCCATGCCGGAAGGTAACCGGTAAGCAGCGCGACGGCCGCGGTTGCTCCGAGCGAGATGCCGAAGAAGCGCCAGCTCCAGTGCGGTGCGAGCGCGGTCAGCCAGCTCACGTCGCCCGCAAAAAAGTGCGTGACACCGCCGATGCCCCAAAAAGCGAACACGACGCCGGCGATTCCCCCGCCGACGGCGAGCAGCGTGCCCTCTGCGAGCTGGTCGAACACGAGGGTGCGTGTCCCCGCGCCGAGCGACAGCCTGAGCGCGAGATCGCGGCGCCGCGCCACGGCCCGGGCGAGCATGAGCGTCGTGATGTTGGCACTCGCGATCGTGAGGATGCACAGCGCGATGGCGGTCAGCGCGAGGTAGAAACCGCCCAGCGACGCTGGCTCGCGCCTGAACGGCAAGAGCTTGAAGACGTACTTCCGGGCGGCACTGGCTTGATACGTCGTCGTCAACCGCTGGGTCAGGGCGGTCAGTTGCGCCTCGAGCGCGGCGCGTGTCGTGCCGCTCCGAAGCCGCACGGTGGGAAACCACGAATATCCCGTGTCCCCAGGCGCGAGCGGAAGCCAGACGTCGGCGGCGAGCCACTGTGGCTCGTGCATCCCCGCCGGCATGACGCCGACAACCGTGTAGACTTGGTCGTCCACCGTCAGCTCGGCTCTTCCGATGGTCGATCGATCCTGGAACCATTTTCGCCAGAAGTCGTCGCTGACAATCACGCTGTTCCCGTGCGACGCTTCGTCAGGTGCGAACGTGCGCCCAAGTCGCGGGTGTACGCCGAGCACGCGGAAATAGCCGGGCGGAACAGCTACAGTGCCCCCGCCTCCAGAGCGCGGATCGAACGCTGCGCGATCGCCGATATAGATGAATCGCGGCTGCAGCTGCCGCTTGGGTGCCGTTATTGCTTCGACTGCGGGAAGCTGCCCGATCATCGCGATGCGCTCATCGGCCGTCGGCCCCGGGTGCACGGGGTCGCCGCCGCCCAAAACGTGCACTTCGAATGTCCGGTCAGGATCATCGAACGGCATTGGCGGGTGCCGCACGGTGTCGACGACGCCGAGGATGGTCGTCGCGAAGCCGAGCGCGATCCCCAGCGTCGCCGTGGAAACCGCAAAGAACGCCGGGCGCCGCCGGATGGAACGGGCAGCGGTCGCGAAAGAGGAGGCGAGGTCGTTGAGCATCACTAGTGTGTTAGTTAGATAATACAATGACCCCCGAGGCCCCGATAGGCAACCGGCCCCGCATTCCTTATCTGCATCCTGCATCTGCTTGCAATCCCGCATTCGCCATAAATTGCGGCATGCCCTCCCGCCGCTCCTTCCTCGCCGCGTCCGCAGCCGCCGCCCTCGGCGCTCCCCTGCTCGACCTCGCCGCCCAGCCTCCCATGAGCGACTCCGTGACCAACTCTCCCGCCCCGAATATCCGCTCGCTCTCACTCGTCGCCCTCGCCGCCGCGATTCGCAAGGGCGACGTGACCAGCGAAGCCGCCGTGCGCGCGTACCTCGATCGCATCGACGAGGTGAACCCGAAACTCAACGCCGTCGTGCAACTGCGGCGTGACGCCGCGATCGCAGATGCAAAGGCGGCGGATAAAATGCCCGCCGAAAAGCGCGGCGCCCTGCACGGTGTGCCCATCACCATCAAGGACTCGCTCGACGTCGCCGGCATCATCTCCACCGGCGGAACCCAAGGCCGCGCGAAGTACATCCCGGCACACGACGCCACCGTCGTCGCGCGGCTCCGCGCCGCCGGCGCGATCGTACTCGGCAAGACCAACACGCCCGACCTCACGATGTCGTTCGAGACCAACAATCTCGTCTACGGGCGCACGAACAATCCGTTCGACGTGACGCGCACACCGGGCGGGAGCAGCGGTGGCGCGGCCGCGATCGTCGCCGCCGGCGGATCGCCGCTCGACATCGGGAGCGATACGGGCGGAAGCATCCGCGTGCCGTCGCACTTCTGCGGGATCACGGGAATCAAACCGACGTCAGGCCGAGTCTCCCGCGCGGGACACATCATCGACTTCACCGGCCCCGCGGAATCGCTCACGCACATCGGCCCGCTCGCGCGGCACGTGGAGGACCTCGCGTTCGCGCTCTCCATCATCGGCGGCCCGGACAACATCGACCCGCACGTCGCGGCCGCACCGCTCGGCGACTGCAAGAAGATTCCGGTGCGCAACCTGCGCGTCGCGACCTTCACCAAACTCGGTTCGCTCGAGCCGACGCCCGAGACGGCGAACTGCGTCGAGCGCGCACTGCAGGTGCTCGAGAAGGCCGGCTGCAAGCACACGGCCATCGAGATTCCGGGCGCCGACGACCTCTACACAGTCTATACCGGGCTGATCTGGGGCGATGGCGGTGCCGGAATGGCGCGGATCCTCGCGAAATGGGGTACGACGGAGTCGCCTCTGTTCGATCGCATCAAGGCCGCGACGAATCTCTCCTCCGGCGACTACTCGGCGCAGTACGAGAAGTTCGACATGTGGCGCTCGTCGCTGCTCCACCTCTTTGCTGACTACGACGTGCTGATCTGCCCCGTGAACGTGGGCCCCGCCCCGCTCCACGGGACTTTTTCGCGGCCAGCCGCGGCGTATACACAGCTGTTCGACCTCACCGGCTGGCCGAGCACCGTGATCCGCGCCGGCACGTCGCCGGAGGGATTGCCACTGGGCGTGCAGTGCGTCGCCCACCCGTGGCGCGAGGACATTTCGCTCGCCGTCGCGCATCACCTTGAAACCGCTTTCGGCCCCTTCCCTGGCCCGCGTTTGACAGGCCACTCATAACCGCCATAACTTCGCGCAGCGCAAACAGTTGCCCTCCGGCTTCCGGCTTCCAGCTTCCAGCTTCCAGCTTCCAGCTTCCAGTGAACACCGCCGACTTTCTCGCCACCGTCCCGCTCTTCAAGTCGCTCGACGCCATGGAGCTCGCGCATTTCGGCCAGCTCGTGCGCGAGAAGAGCTACCCGAAAGGAAGCGTCATCCTCTTCGAGGACGATCCGGGCGACGCGCTCTTCGTCGTGCGCGCCGGGCGCGTGAAGGTCGTGCTCGTCGCCGACGACGGCCGCGAAGTGATCCTCGGCATTCTGAGCGTGAGCGAACATTTCGGTGAGCTCTCCCTGATCGACGACCAGCCGCGCTCTGCGCACGTGATCGCGATGGAGGATTCGTCGCTCCTCGTCCTGCGCCGTGAAGATTTCCGCAAGCGCGTCGAGGCGAATCCGTCCGTGGCGTGGTCGCTCCTCTCGGAACTCTCGCGCCGCCTGCGCCGCGCCGATGGGCAGATCGGTTCGCTCGTGCTCCTCGACGTCCCCGGCCGCATCGCCCGCATGCTGCTCGACACCGCGGATGAAGGGGGCGGTGCGCTGATCGAGAAGGCCCTGACGCACCAGACCATTGCCCACGTGATCGGTGCAAGCCGCGAAACGGTCTCGCGCGCGATGCGCGATTTTCAGGACTCCGGCTGGATCACGTCTGAACGCCGCCGCATCCGGATTGTCGATCGTGCCGCACTGGAGAAGCGCTCCCAGCAGCGCACGTGATTGCTTCGGTTTTAAGTCCTCGGTCTTCGGTCCTCGGTCTTCGGTCTTCCGGCTTCCGGCTTCATGTGACCCCCATCACCCCCCACGCGTGACCCCCCGCCTTTCAACTCAGCGCCTGGAAGTGGTATTCTCCTGCGTGTCGAGCGAAGCCAGTTGACCTTGCGCGTCCAGTTTTGGGGCACGCGGGGCTCCATTCCCAGTCCAGGTCCGCGCACCGTGCGCTACGGCGGCAATACGCCGTGCGTAGAGGTGCGGACGGCCGGCGGCTGGCTGGTCATCCTCGACGCGGGGACTGGAATACGCGAGCTTGGACACACGCTGATCGAGCGCGCGAACGGAGGGGCGATCAAGGGCGACATTTTTCTCACGCATGCGCACTGGGATCACATACAAGGAATCCCGTTCTTCGCGCCGCTGTTCCAGCGAGGAAACCATTTCACGATCTGGGGCTCGAAGTCGCTAAAAACGAGCATCGACCGCGTGGTGCGGGACCAGATGTCGCCGGTTGTGTTTCCGGTCGCATTCGAGGAGCTCGACGCGACCATCGACTTCCGCCAGCTCGATCAGGGTGAGCGCTGCGCGGGGACCGGATATGAAGTGACGGCAATGGAGGTGCGGCATCCAGGCGGAGCGCTTGGCTACCGGTTTTCGGAACCACGATCCAAGGGCGCGCTGGTGTACGTGTCGGACAACGAGCTCGGGCCCGCGACGGAAAAGTTCAGCACACCGGCGGGGTGGCGCGAATCGTTCATCGACTTCTGCCGGGATGCGAAGGTGCTGGTGCACGACACGACGTATACGACCGAAGAGTACGATCATCATCGCGGTTGGGGGCATTCGACCTTTGCCGATGCCGTGGAACTCGCACTGACTGCGGGCGTGGAGACGCTGGTGCTGTTTCACCACGAGCCGCGGCGCAGCGACGAAGAGCTGGACCAGCGAACCGAAGAGTGCAGGGCGCTCGTCAAGAAGCGCGGTGGCACGCTGCAGGTGGTGGCGGCCGCGGAAGGACTCACGCTGACCGTTTAATCTCCCGAGGAGGAGACACATGAAGCTTCACCGGTTCCTTACAGCCGCCGCTGGCGTCGTGTTCGCGGCCACGAGCGCGATCGCACAGTCGAAGCCGACCGTGGCGATCATGTACTTCAACGATGGCGCGATCGGCAAGGCGCATGACGAACTGGCGCCGCTCTCGAAGGGGATCTGCGACGTGCTGATCACCGAGATGGCGGACAACCCGGGGATCACCGTCGTCGAGCGCGATCAGCTCCAGGCTATCGTCGCCGAGCAGAAGCTGTCGACGGACAAGATGACGGATCCCTCGACGATCGTGCGCGTCGGGAAGCTGCTCGGCGTGCATCACATGATCGCCGGAGGGTTCGTTACCGATCCGTCCGGGACAATGAGGCTGGACCTTCGCTCGTTCGACGTCGAGACCGGCAAGGTTGAGTTCACGACGAGCGCGATGGACAAGACCGCGAATCTTCTTGCGCTGATCCACAAGGTCGCCGTGAAGACGAATGCTGGCCTCAAGCTGCCGGACATTCCGAAGCAGCTCGGCGAAGCGCGCGAAACCGCGAATAAGAAGATCCCGTTCCAGGCCGTGATGCTCTACTCGCGCGGACTGCAGGCGAAGGATGAGAAGAACAATCAGGGCGCGATCCAGCTGTTCAATCAGGCGCTGGCAGCGTTCCCGGGCTACGACGCGCCGAAGAAGGAACTGCAGAAGCTCGGCGTGAACTGAAGCACCCTCGCTCGGCGAGCGGCGACGACGAGCAAGGACAATACGGCGAGGAGCAAGGACAGTACAGCGAGGAGCAAGGGTGAGGGGCGATTGGCAAGGAGAGAGGGGCGCGGAGCAATGGGACGGTCCCCTCGCTCCGCGCTCTTCTCATTTTCGCTAAGTTGACTCACTGTGAAACCGCTGATCCTCGCCTCTCCTGGCCGCGCGATCCCGGCCCTCGATTCTCTCACCGTTGGCGGCGCGATCGAGGTCCGGCGGATATCGCATCTCCCCGATCCGGCCGCGATGGAAAGCGAGCGTCCGACAATCGTGCTGCTCGACCACACGCTCCTGCACGCGTCACACGGAGATCGCGTGCTCTACGCCGAGCTCGCGTCGCAAGCCGCGCTCGTCGCAATCGGCGAGAGCGGAGCGGCCGAACCGGCGGACTACTTTCCCGCGGAGTTCCTGAGCGGATACTTCACACCCGACACGCCCGTCGCGGTCGCGCGTCTCACGCTGCAGGCCGCACTCAGGCATGCCGCCGCACTCGTCGCCGCGCAGCGCGCCACGCGACTCGGGGGCCGCAGTGCGAGCGACGTGACGGAGCTCTCACGCATCGCCGTGGCTCTCTCGACCGAGCGCGATCTGCTGACGCTTCTGGAACTGATCCTGAGCCAAGCGCGGCGGCTCTCGTCGGCGGACGCGGGGTCGCTGTACCTCGTCGAACGCACCGAGCGCGGGCCGAGCACGCTGCGGTTCAAGCTCTCGCAGAATCACACGCTGCCAAGCCTTCCCTTCACCGAGGCCGTGATCCCGCTCGACCACACGTCGCTCGCGGGATACACGGCGACCACCGGTGAGCCGCTGATCATCCCGGACGTGTATTTCCTTCCGGAGGACGTTCCGTACCGCCAGAACCGGTCGTTCGACGACAAGTTCCAATACCGGACGAAGTCGATGCTCGTCATCCCGATGAGCACACACCGCGATGAAGTCATCGGCGTTCTGCAGCTGATCAACCGGAAGCGGTCGGCGGACGCGCGGCTCTTCTCCGCGGAGACGGTCGAGTCCGAAGTGCTGCCGTTCGACGAACGCTCCGTCGATCTTGTGAGCGCGCTTGCCTCGCAGGCCGCCGTCGCGATCGAGAACGGCCGGCTATACGAGGACATCGAGCGGTTGTTCGAGGGTTTCGTCACCGCGGCGGTGACGGCGATCGAGTCACGCGACCCGACGACGAGCGGACACTCGTCGCGCGTCGCGACGTTCACCTGCGGGCTCGCCGAAGCCGTTGACCGGGTCGACGCCGGGCCGTACCGCGCTGTTCGTTTTTCGCGCGAGCAGATGAAGGAGATCCGCTACGCGGGACTGCTGCACGACTTCGGCAAGGTCGGCGTTCGCGAGCAGGTGCTCGTGAAGCAGAAGAAACTCTACCCTGGCGATCTCGCGCTCGTGAAGCATCGCTTTCAATTCCTGCTGCAGCGCGCGGATCTCCAGTACGAGCGGGAGCGTGCTGAATACTTGTTCGCGCACGGCAAGGACCGTTATCAGGAGATGATCCAGCGCCTCGAAGGTGCGCGCCGTGCCGACCGCGAGGACCTGCTCCGGTTCCTCGACTCGATCGTCCGCGCCAACGAGCCGACGATCCTTCCCGAGGGCACGTTCGAGGAGCTCGAGGAAATTAACGAGCGCACGTTCGTGGACTTCGACGGCGTCGAGAAACCGCTCCTCTCAGACGAGGAGCTGCGCTACCTCATGATCAACAAGGGAAACCTCGACGAGCGCGAGCGGCGCGAAATCGAGTCGCACGTGTCGCACACATTCCGTTTTCTCGACCAGATCCCGTGGACGCGCGAGCTGAAGGGAATCCCGGAAATCGCGCACGGCCACCACGAGAAACTCAACGGCCGCGGCTACCCGCGGCGCATGTCCGGAGACGCAATCCCCGTGCAGACGCGGATGATGACGATCTCGGACATCTACGACGCACTCACTGCCACGGACCGGCCCTACAAGCGGGCCGTCACTGCGGACCGGGCGATCGAGATCCTCAAGGGCGAGGCGCAGGAGGGGGCGCTTGATGAGGCGCTGCTCGATGCGTTCATCGGCGCGAAAGTGTTTGAGCTGGCCAGGCCTGAGGCACACACTCGGCGGACGGGGAGGAACACGCCCCTGTAACGACGAACAGCAAACGGCGAGTTAACCCGTTCTTTGTGGGTTGGTTAACTGAGGTAACTGGTCGAACCTCCGTTAACTAACCAACGAGAAACGAATTAACTCGTCGTTATTGCTGTTCACCTGGGGCCGTACCCTCCCCCGCCCGGTGTCTCGATCGTCACCACATCCCCGCGCGACAACTCCACCCGGCACTTCGCCGGCAACGGCTTCCCGTTGAGCAGATTCCGCCCCGGCGTCCCGTCGCCTCCTCCCATCGCCCCGCGCGGTGCACGCGCGCGACGCTCGGTGAGCAGTGTGACCGTGCATCGCTCCATCACGCGGTACTTCCTGACCACGCCGTCGCCGCCGTCGAATTTTCCGGCCCCGCCCGACCCGCGGCGAATCGCGTAGCCGTCAATCAGGATCGGGTAACTTCGCTCCAAACTCTCGATCGGCGTATTGCGCGTGTTGCTCATCCCCACGTGCACACCGCTCGGCCCGGGCCCTCGCGCGCTCGCGCCCTGCCCGCCGCCGAGCGTCTCGTAGAATGTCCAGCCGTCGCCGCCGAACGTGATGTTGTTCATCGTCCCCTGGCCCTGCGCGGGGACGGCAACTCCGGCATCGGCGAGCGCCGTGAAGAGCAAGTCAGTGATCCGCTGCGAGCATTCCACGTTTCCCGCAGCAACCGCCGACGGCCATTTGGCGTTGATCAGGCAGTCGTCTGGCGTCACGATCGAGATCGCGCGCGCGATGCCTTCGTTCGTCGGCACGTCGTCGTCGAGGAGCGTGCGCAGCACAAAGAGCGCCGCGGCACGCGTCACGGCCATCGGGCAGTTCACGTTGCCACGGACCTTGGGCGATGTACCCGCAAAATCCAGGTGGAGCCGGCCGCCGCGAATTTCGAGCTTCACCGCGAGCGGAACGATGTTCGTGCTGAAGCCGTCGCCTTCGAGCGCATCTTCTGCACGGCCAGTCACGTCGCCGATCGCCGTGAGACGCGCGACGGCGCGGCGTTCGGTGTACGCCAGCAGCGCGTCGCACGCCGCGTTGAGCCGCTCGGCGCCTTCGCGCGCCACGAGTGCGCGCCACCCGGCCGCGCCCGCCGCGCACGCGCCGCGCTGCGCCGCAAGATCACCGCGCCGCTCGTGCGGCGTGCGAACATTTGCGAGTATCAGGTCGAGCATGCTCTCGTCCGGCACACCGCGCCGCTCGAGGCGCACCGGCGGCAGGATGATCCCCTCCTGCACGAGCTCCGTCGCGCCCTGCGGCATGGAACCGGGGCTCATGCCCCCGACGTCAGCGTGGTGCGCGCGAATGGCCGTGTAGCCTGCGACCTCGCCGTCGATATCGATGGCCTCGACCACCGTGAGATCGGGGAGATGCGACCCGCCGTGGAAGGGATCGTTGAGGATGAACACATCGCCGGGCTCAGGCTTCTTTGCGCGCACGGCGCGCACGGACTCCGGCATGGCGCCGAGATGCACCGGAATGTGCGCCGCCTGTGCGACCATGACGCCGTTGACGTCGAAGAGCGCCGACGACGCGTCGCGCCGCTCGCGGATGTTCGGCGAGAGCGCGCCGCGCTCGAGCACCGTCCCCATTTCTTCCGCGATCATCGCAACGGCATGGCCCATCACTGCGAGATCGAGCGGATCGAACGCCCCCTCGGTCTTCGGTCCTCGGTCTTCGGTCGTTTTCATACTCGCTCCACCATCCACCCGCCGATATCGAGCGCACGCGCCGTCCATCCGGCGGCCACGACCATCGTCG
>JBOHTH010000149.1:0-1712 GCA_050733535.1 Gemmatimonadaceae bacterium
ACAAACGGCGATTCTTCCGTTCCTCAACGGAATGCAGCACATCGACGCGCTCTCCGCGCGATTCGGCGCGGCGCGCGTGCTCGGCGGGCTCGCGTTCATCTCCGCCACGCTCGACGACGAAGGGATCATCCTCCATCTCAACGAGCTGCACAGCCTGGTCTACGGCGAGCTCGACGGCGCCGACTCCCCGCGCATGGCAGAAATCGCGGCAGCATTTGCCGGCGCGAATTTCGACGCGCGCGCGTCGCACACAATCGTGCACGAGCTGTGGGAAAAGTGGGTGTTCATCGCCTCGCTGGCCGGCGTGACGTGCCTGATGCGTGCCGTCGGCGGCGATGTCGAGCGCGCCGGCGCCGCCGATCTCGCCTTGGAGATATTTGCCGAGTGCAGCGCGATCGCGGCGTCGCAGGGGCACCCGCCGCGGCCCGCAGCCGTCGAGCGCGGCCGCGCGATGGTCACGACGCCCGGTTCGATGCTCACCGCGTCGATGATGAAAGACATCGAGCGGGGCGCGCCCATCGAAGGCGAGCAGATCATCGGCGACCTGCTCGCGCGCGGGAACGCAGCCGGCGTGAAATCGCCGCTGCTGCGCGTGGTGCATGCGCACCTCAGGTCGTATGAGGCGCGGAGGGAACGGGAGAACGCAAAGCAATAACAGCGAGTTGAACCGTTACTTGTTGGTTGGTTAACCGAGGTACACGACAACTTCGGTTAACCAACCAACAAGCAACAAGTCACTCGCCGTTCTCTTACTCCGGCACCTTCACCGCCGGCTGCCCGCTCGCTTTGAGTTTCATGTTCAGTGCCGCGAGCCCAGTCGTGCGCAACGAGCGCCACTTGGCGAGTACCGTAGTCCCCTCGGCTCTGGCCTTAGAGCACGCCGCCAACTGATTCGCCGTGGGCGTGACGTCAGCCGCCTGCATCGCCATCGCGGCCGCGTTCATTGCGGTGCTCGCGCCCTCGAGCGTCGGCGGCCCGGAGGGAGCCGCGCCACCGCGCCCACAGCGCCCGCCGCCACGACCGAAGCGTCCGCCGCCGCCCGCCGGCGGTGCCGGTGCGATCTTCTCGACTTCGTTTTTGAACGCCGCCGCTTCGGCGCCCTGCGCCTTGTCGAGCTCGGCAACAAGCGCACGCGCCCGCTCGTACGCCGCGCGCGCATCCCGCGCGCCGTCGTACATCTCGGTCGTCAGCGACGTGAGCTGCGCGAGCCCCAGCGCCGGCGTCTTTATGCGCGGATCCATCTTGAGCGTGATCGGCTGGGTGTAGCTCTTGCCGCCAACCGTGAGGCGCACAGAGTACGCACCTGGCGCCGCCCACGGCGAACTTACCGCGGGATACGTGCGGTGCGGCACGGCGCCCATTGAACCACCGCGCCCTCCGCCCCCGCCGATCGGATCGTAGTGCATGTCCCACGAGAAGCGATGCATTCCGGTCGTAGTCTCGATGCGCATCTGCGGCGCGGGCCAATAGAACGGCAGCCCGCAGTCGGCGGCGCTCGGCGTCTTCTGGCAGACCTTGTTGTAGGCGACCGGGTCAATGGCCGGGTCAGGATTGCGAACCGGTTCGTCGCTTGTGTAGCTGCGCACAACCTTCCCACCGGCCCCGAGAATGTCGAGCGTCACCGGTCCGCTCGCGTCGGACCCAAGGTAGTAGTCGATGATTGCGCCCGGCGGCGGATTCTCGCCTGCGGCCACTTCCGGCGGCCACGGCGT
>JBOHTH010000150.1:0-8453 GCA_050733535.1 Gemmatimonadaceae bacterium
ACCCGGTGATGCGGTCCGCATAGAAGATCGCACGGCCGTTCACGTGCCGCGCCGCCCGGCCGACGGTCTGAATCAGCGCGCGGTCGCTGCGCAAGAAACCTTCCTGGTCGGCGTCGAGGATCGCGACGAGCGACACCTCGGGCATGTCGAGCCCCTCGCGAAGCAGGTTGATGCCGATCAGCACGTCAAACTCGCCAAGCCTGAGTCCACGCACAATTTCCATTCTCTCAATTGCGTCGATGTCGCTGTGCATGTAGCGCACCCGCACTTTCACCTGCTGCAGATAGTCGGCGAGGTCCTCGGACATCCGCTTGGTGAGCGTCGTGACGAGCACGCGCTCGCCCTTTCGCTCGCGGATGCGAATCTCATTGAGCAGATCGTCCACCTGCCCGCGCACGGGACGGATGTCGATCTCGGGATCGACGAGCCCCGTGGGCCGGATGATCTGCTCGACGACCACGCCCTGCGAGAGCTTGAGCTCGAGATCGCCGGGAGTCGCGGACACGTTGATCGCACGCGGCGTGAGCGAGAGGAACTCGTCGAACATGAGCGGCCGGTTGTCGAGCGCGCTCGGGAGGCGAAAGCCGTATTCCACGAGCGTGAGCTTCCGTGCGCGGTCGCCGTTGAACATGCCGCCGATCTGCGGTAGCGACACGTGCGATTCATCGACGACGACGAGAAAGTCGTCTGGGAAATAATCAAAGAGGCAGGCCGGCCGGTCGCCTTCGCCGCGGCCGGAGAGATGGCGCGAGTAGTTCTCGATCCCCGGGCACGACCCGATCTCGAGCATCATCTCGATGTCGAAGTTCGTGCGCGACTCCAGCCGCTGCGCCTCAAGCAGTTTGTTCGCCGAGCGCAGCAGCGGGAGCCGTTCGGCGAGTTCGGCGCGAATCAGGCCGACCGCTCTCTCGAGCGTGGGCCGCGTCGTGACAAAGTGCTTCGCCGGATACACCGCGGCCTTCGAGAGGTTGGCGATCGTCTCGCCCGTGAGCGGGTTGACCTTGGAGATCCGTTCGATCTCGTCGCCGAACATCTCGATGCGCACCGCCTGCTCTTCGTACGCCGGGAAGATCTCGACCGTGTCGCCACGCACGCGGAACGTGCCGCGCTCGAACGCGACGTCGTTGCGCGAATACTGGATCTTCACGAGCGAGCGCAGGATGTCGTCGCGCTTGATCTTCTGGCCGACGCTCAGCGTGACCATCGTCTCGCGATACGTGACGGGATCGCCGAGGCCGTAGATGGCCGAAACCGTCGCGACGATGATGACATCGTCGCGCTCCATGAGCGATGATGTCGCGCGCAGGCGCAGGCGGTCGATGTCGTCGTTGATCGATGCGTCCTTCTCGATGTACGTGTCGCTCGAGGGGACGTACGCTTCGGGCTGGTAGTAGTCGTAGTACGAGATGAAGTACTCGACGGCGTTATTCGGGAAAAACGACTTCAGCTCGCCATAGAGCTGGGCGGCGAGCGTCTTGTTGTGCGAGAGAACGAGGGTCGGCTTGCCGATGTTCCGGATGACATTGGCGATGGTCATCGTCTTGCCGGACCCGGTGACCCCGAGGAGGGTCTGGAACCGGTCGCCGCGTTCGAGACCGGAGGTCAGCTCGGTGATTGCGCGGGGCTGGTCGCCGGCGGGAGCGAAGGGGGCTTGAAGGTCGAATTCGGCACGCGGCATAGAGTGTAATATACCGTGTCGGCGTTTGTTCGGGTAGAAGACGAGAAGGTCTGTTGTCTATCATCTGTCACTCTTGCATCTGACCGCTTGGCTGTTCCAAACCACAAGCTGTCTGATGCAAGACCGCCAGATGAAAGACGAAAGAGCCTGTCAAATCACCAGTTGACTCGCTTCTCTCACCCCCCCATCCTGAACCACGGGATCCCGGCGAGTATCAACCCCATCGCCAGCGAGAACCCCAGCGATGCCCGCATGAACTTCGCGCGGTCCACCGTCGCCTTGCGGGACCAGATGCTCGCCCCGTGCGCGACGCACAGCGCCACGAACATCATCATCGGATGCTCGGCCACGAAGAACCGCGTGTGCGGGTCCTGCATCGCGGTCGTCATGTTCTGCATCGCGCCCCGCGTGAGCGGACTCGTGCCGTAGAGAATCAACCCGATCAAAAACTGGAGGTCGAAGATCCCGACGAAGATCGCGGCATAGCGGCGGTCGGTGGGCCCGTAGACGGCTCCGCTCGAATAGCCTCTCGTCATCCTGAAGATGGCGAGCACGCCGGCGAGCAGGACGAGCCAGCGGAGGTAAGAATGGATGATGAGGAGCATGAACAGAATATAGGACCGAAGACCGAGGACCGAAACATCGGTCTTCGGTCTTCGGTCGTCAGTTCTCAGCCGTCAATCTCTCCCGCCGGGACACCTCGGACACTCCTTTCACCCGCCGCACCGCCTTGATGATCTTCTCGAGGTGCGCGAGGTTCTCGACCTCAACGAGCGCAGCGCCAGCGACGCGTCCATCCGTGGTCTTGAGCTCGAGCGAGCGGATGTCGGTGCCGGTCTCGGAGACGGCCTGGGCGAGGTCTGCGTACAGGCCGCGGCGATCTGACGCCTCGACCGCAAGGCGGATCACGAAGCGCTCGCCGGCGCTCTCCTGCCAGTCGATGTCGAGCCGCCGTTCGGGCTCGTGGGCGAGGAAGAGCAAGTTGGGACAGTCGCCGCGATGAATGCTCACACCGCGTCCGCGCGTCACATAGCCGACCACCTTGTCGCCCGGCACCGGCTGACAGCACTGCGCGTACCGCACCATCAGGCCGTCGACGCCCTGGATGCGGATCCCTTTCGAGGAACCGGGCCGCTTCATCCGGTCGATGAGCCGCTCGAGCGGGCTCGCCTTCAGCGCAGAGTCGTCGCGCCCGTCGAAGTCCGGATAGATCGCGCGGAGCACCTGCGTCACATTGATGTCGCCCTGCCCAATCGACGCGAACAGGTGCGATTCGTCCGTGAGGTTGAGCGCCACGGCGGCCTTCGCGAGCTCCGCGTCGGTGAGCCGCGCATGTCGGCGGCGTTTCAGTTCGCGCTCGAGGATGTCAGACCCGATGCGAATGGACGTGCTTTGCTCTTCATGGCGCAGCCACTGACGGATCCGGTGGCGCGCGCGGCCGGTGCGCACGTGCGCGAGCCAGTCGCGACTCGGCCGCGCGTTCGGCGACCGGATGATCTCCACGGTCTCCGAGTTCTTCAGCTCACGCGAGAGCGGCACGATCCGGCCGTTGACCTTCGCGCCCTGCGTATGCAGCCCGACCTCGGTGTGCACGGCGAACGCGAAGTCGATCGGTGTGGCGCCGCGCGGGAGCTGATGCACGTCGCCCGTCGGAGTAAAAACGAAAATCTCATCCTGGTACAAGTCGAGCTTGAGGAACTCGAGGAACTGGTCCGGCGTCTCCGCGTCGAGCTGGAGTTCGAGCACCTGACGGAACCAGTGCAGCGCGCGATCGAGGTCGTCGTTGTCTTTGCCGCCCTCTTTGTACCGCCAGTGCGCCGCGATGCCGAAGTCGGCAGTGCGATGCATGTCGCGCGTGCGGATCTGGATCTCGAACAGCGTCTGCTTCGGTCCGAAAATCGTCGTATGCAGCGACTGGTAGCCGTTCGACTTCGGGCTCGCGATATAGTCCTTGATGCGCTCCTGCAACGGCGTCCACTCTCCGTGGATGACGCCGAGCGCGTGGTAGCACTCCTGGACGTTCTCGACGAGCACGCGCACCGCGAGAAGATCGTAAATCTCCTCGTAGGGCTTGTCGCGCTTCTGCATCTTCTTGAAGATGGACCACAGGTGCTTGGGGCGGCCGCTCGCCTCGTACACCTTGATGCCGGCCTCAGCGAGGCGCGCACGCAGCGGCTGCGCCATTTCTTCGACGAGCGACTCACGCTCCTTCCGTTTCTGCACGATCAACTTGGCCAGATGCCGGTACTCGTCGGGCTCGAGAAACTTGAACGCAAGATCCTCGAGCTCTGCCTTCATGGCCGCGAGGCCAAAACGGTGCGCCAGCGGCGCATAGAGGTCGCGCGTCTCCTGCGCGATCCGGAGGCGCTTCTCCGGCGGCATGAACTCGAGCGTCCGCATGTTGTGCAGACGGTCGGCCAGCTTGATGAGAATGACGCGCGCGTCCTTGGCGACCGAGAGAAGGAGCTTGCGGTAATTATCGACCTGCCGTTCCGTCGTGCTGGTGAGCGGAAGGTGGCCAATCTTCGTGAGGCCATCGACGATCTGCGCGATTTCGCGGCCGAACTCGCGCTCGACATCCTCGACGGTGACGGCAGTGTCCTCGACGACATCGTGGATCAGCCCGCTCGCGACCGTGACCGAATCGAGCTGGAGGTCGGCGAGGATCTTGGCGACTTCCACGCAGTGCGTGACGAACGGATCACCATTGCGGCGCGTCTGGCCGGCGTGCGCCTTTTCACTGAAGCGATAGGCGCGACTGAGCAGGTCGGTATCGAGGCGCTCGGGAAGAGCCTCGGTGGTCAAATCCCAGCCGGGGATGAACTCGACGGGGGTAGTTGTGGCCATACCCGCAATAAACGCAACTACGAGAGGGAGTCAAGAGATTTCGGGCCGCTGCGCACTGCGGAATTGGATGCGGGAGGCGGGATTTTCGGCCCGACGCGGGAGGCGGGGTTGGCAGGCTGGATTCGGGGCAATGCCGCCTCATCCCGCTTCGCGCATCCCAAGCCCGACTCTCGCATCGGGTCGAGAGTCCCGCCCTCGCTTCGCCTCAGTCCACCCTCATGACCTCGGCGGGATTCACTTTCGTCGCCCGCCGAGCTGGCACCACCGCCGCAATCAGCGCCGGCACCACCATCACCACCGGCGCGATCGCGAAGGACCACGGATCATGCGCCGTCACACCGTAGATCAGCGATGTCAGTACTCTCGAGAGTGCCCATGCGCCCGCCACGCCCGCGACCAGGCCGACCGCGAGCACCGACGCCATCTCGCCCGTCACTAGCGTTATCAGTTCCGCACCTGTGGCGCCGAGCGCCGAGCGAATGCCGAACTCGCGCGTGCGCTGTATGACGCTGAACGACACCACCGCATAAATCCCCACCGCCGAGAGCAGCAGCGCGATCGCGGCGAACGCCGAAATCAGCAGCGTGTTCGTGCGCCGTGGCGCGACGGAACTCGACACGACTTCGTCCATGGGGCGCACGTCGAAGATCGCCTGCGACGGATCCACGGCGCGCACCGCTTCGCGCATCCGCGCGAGCAGCGCGTCCATATCGAGCGAGCCCCGCGCCACCAAGGCGACGTATCGCGGCGTGATCTCGGTGATCGGAAAATACATCTGCGAGAGCGCCGTGGACTCGAGCGACCCCTCGCGCACGTCGGCGACGACGCCCACCACCGTCACGGGCGCCGGCGCGGCGGAGGTGAAGGCGCGCCCGATCGGGTTGACGCCCGGCCAGTAGGCGCGCGCCATCGACTCGCTGATCAGTGCCACCGGTGGGGCGAGCGAGTCGTCGGCCGCCGTGAACGTCCGCCCGCGTTTCAGCGCGATGCCCATCGTCGCGAAATAGCCGCCGCTCGCCTGCAGATAACGGGGCATCTCTTTGGCGGCCGTCGGGGGAATCGCGCCGTTGACCATCACCTGCACCGCGATGCCGCCGCCGGTGCGCAACGGCAGGTCGTTGACGACGCCAGCCGCCGCGACCCCCGGGATCGCGGCGAGCCGCGCGGTCATCGCATCGAGCTTCCGGAGCGTTTCCGCGCGTCCGCCGGCACTGCCAGAAAACGCCATCTCGAGTGTGCCGACGTGCTGCGTCTGCATACCGCGGTCGAGCGACATCAGCCGGCTGAAGCTGCGGAGCATGAGCAGCGATCCCACCAGCAGGACAACCGTGACCGCCATCTCCGCGCCGACGAGCAGCCGTCTGCCCCGGCCTGCGCCCCTCCCCGTCGCACTCCGCCCCCCCGACTTGATCGTCTCGGCCGGCGACACGCCCGCAGAGCCGATCGCCGGCCACAGGCCGAACGCCACTCCCGTAACGAACGCAAGCGAAGCGGCAAAGGCGAGTACGCGGACGTCGATGGTGGCCGGCGCCACTCCACTCAGCTGTGCCGGGAGCAGCGCACGCACCGTGCCGAGGATCGCCGGCGCAATGGCGACACCGGCCACCGTTCCGGCCAGCGCGAGCACCACGCTCTCCGTCAGCAACTGCAGCACGATGCGGCCCCGCGACGCACCGAGCACCGCGCGCACCGCCATCTCGTGCCGCCGTGCGGCGGCCTGCGAGAGCAACAGGTTCGTCACGTTCGCGCAGGTCACGAGCAGCAGCAGGATCGTCGCGCCGAGCAGCACCAGCAGCGACGTGCGCCGGGTGGCGGCGAGGTCGCGCTGCAGCGTGGCGAGCGGGCGGTCCGCCTTGATTTGCCGCACCATCTGATCGAAATAGTTTGGCTGTCCCGGGGCCGGCTTCACCGCCGCCGCGCGCCGCTCCCACTCCGCCATGAGCCACGACGTGGCCTTCGCCTCGCTCACGCCGGGCGCGAGTCGAGCGATGACGTGCGACGGGAGAAAGCCCCGGAACGCGGAAAAGGTCGCGAACGTCGTGGGGACCGACATCGGGATCCAGATATCGCTCTCCGACGGAAAGTTGAATCCGCGCGGCATGATGCCGACCACCTCGAATTTTTCGTTGTTCAGCAGAATCGACTTCCCGATCATCGGCGCGCCGCCGAACTGGCGCTGCCACGTGCCGTAGGACAGCACCACGACGTCCGGCCCGTTGGGAACGCCCTCGGCGTCGTTGAACACCCGGCCGCTCTGCGCGGGAACGCCGAGGGTCGCGAAGAAATCGGTGGTGACGACGCCGACGTTCAACCGCGAAGGATGGTCGGCGTCCGCGAGATTCAAGGCGCCGGCGGCGTAGGCGGCGGCGTGCGAAAAGAGATCGCGCTTCTCGCGGACGTCCACGACGCTGACGTCGACGGGGCCAGAGCTTCGCGGAAAGGCACCGCCGGGATCCATCGGCACGGCCACGGCGCGGAGTGTCACCAGCCGCGCCGGGTCGGCGAAGGGCAGCGGGCGGAGCATCGCGGCATCCACGGCGCTGAACATGGAGGTCGCCGCGCCGACTCCGAGCGCGAGTATCCCGATCACCGCCGCGGTGAAGCCCGGGCGCTGCGCGAGCCGGCGAAAGGCGAGCCGCAGGGCGCGCGCTGAATCTTCCGCCCATCGAAAGCCCCATTGATCGCGGCTCTGTTCGCGCAGCGCGATCTCGTTTCCGAACTGGCGGTGCGCCGCGGTCCGCGCGTCGCCCTCGGCCGCACCAGCCGCGCGATTTGCACGAGCGCGAAGTTCGGCGTGCAGCTGCATCTCCGCACGCAGGTCATCGGCGGCTTTCGATCCGCGCACCAAGTGAGCGAGCCGGCGCCACAGTTCCCCGATCGTCATGGTTCGCTCCTCACGCAGGCCGGAGAATGAGCGCGATCGCGGCGGACACGCGCCGGTACGAATCGAGCTCGTGTTCAAGCTGTCTCTTGCCGGCCGCCGTGAGCTTGTAATAGCGCGCCCGGCGATTCTCGTCCGTCCTTCCCCACTCGCCCGCGATCCAGCCTTTCATGAGCATGCGCTGAAGCGCGGGATACAACGATCCTTCCTCGACCTGCAGCACGTCGTTTGAACCCTGCCGAATTCGCTCGGCGATTTCAAAGCCGTGCTGGTCGGGATTCCGAGTGAGCGTGCGGAGGATAAGCATGTCGAGCGTGCCGGGCGGGATTTCGTCTCGAGGCATGGGAGTCTGAGTTGAGTTGCATAGATAGTCTATGTTAGAACATGCGCGTGCGCAAAGCGTTTAGTCGCCCCCCCCCCGCTGCGCACTGCGGAACTCGACCCGCTGCGGACTGCGGGGCTCGACCTGCTGCGGACCGCGGAACTCAAGGTTCGTCGATCGATTTGGCGCGGCGCGTTGCGTCGGCAATTGACAACGGTGGGGTGCCGGCGCGAGAGGTACGCAGCATGGTGAGGAGTAACCGGCGAACTTGAATCAGTATCGACTGGCGCTCGTCGGTCACGACGCCAAGTTCAAACCGGACGGTATCGTACCAGTCAATCGCCTCGCGTACCGATCCGAGCGCGTACTCGTAGAAACGATTTCGATCGGCGATCGATGCCCGCGAGTAGCCCTCGCCGATGTTTGCGGCGACAGATCCGATTGCCCGAGTGAGTTGCTCGAATGCAGGAGCCCCGGTGAGCGCGATGTTTGCCTGTCGGTCACCGATGTGGCACGCGATTGCGTAGAGCGCGAGGCGGTATGCCTGCACGGACCAGATGGGATCACCTGTCCGCGACTCTCGTGCGGAGGCGACCCACTCGAGGAATGGCGGCACTTGTGGAGTTTTCATACCACACGATGGCACCGCACACTCAAGAATGTGTCACCGAAACGCCGCCTCTCGTATCAATATCTTCTGTTCCGCAGTCCGCAGCGGGTCGAGT
>JBOHTH010000151.1:0-5194 GCA_050733535.1 Gemmatimonadaceae bacterium
TCACTAAGAGGGGGAGGGGGGAGCGGGAAGTTGAGAGGCGAGGGGCGAGGGGCGAGACCAGGGGGGAGCGGCGAGACTCGCCTCTCCCCTCACCTCCCCGCTCGCTTCTCGCCACTGGTCTCACCCCTCCAGTCTGAGACTTCCCGCTCCCCGCTCCCCCCTCGGTTGCTGTTGTGTAAGGCAGTGCAAAGTCCCGAATCCCCACACGAGATCGACCGAGTGTATTCCCACCACTCGGCGGTCCGGAAATAGGGCGGCGATCGTGTTGAGTGCGACCCGATCGTTGACGTCGTTGAACGTCGGCACGATCACCACTCCGTTCGCGATGTAGAAGTTGGCGTAACTCGCCGGAAGGCGCTGTCCCGCCATCATCACCGCGCGCGGGAAGGGAAGCGTGACCACCCGCAGCGCCTCACCCCCCGAGTCTTTCGCGCGCTTGAGGCGCTCGAGATTGTCGAGCGATCGCCGGTGATTTTCGTCCGCGGGATCTTCTTCGTAGGCCAGCACGACCACTCCCGGCGACACGAAGCGCGCGATGTCGTCGACGTTGCCGTGGGTGTCGTCGCCGACACAGCCCTCGCCGAGCCAGATCGTCTTTGCGATCCCGAGCTCATTCGCGAATACGCGTTCATAATCGGCGCGGCCCAGACCGGGGTTTCGGACCTGCGAGTCGGAGAGCAGCCACTCTTCGGTCACGAGCAGCGTGCCACGGCCGTCGGTCTCGATCCCGCCGCCCTCGAGAATCAGGCGGCCGGTGCCGTCGGGGCGTCGCGGGTCGCGGAGCGGCAGTCCCGTGACGCGCGACACGACCGCCCCAACGTTCTCATCGCGTGAGTAGTTGGCGTACTTCGCCCACGCGTTGAATCCCCAGCGCACGAGCTCCACGGCGCCGCCGGGCGTGCGCACTGCGGTCGGCGCGGAGTCACGGAGCCACGCACGGTCGGTCGGGCAATCGTGCAGCGCATAGCGCGAAGCATCCACGCCGTGCGCGTCGAGACAGTGGGTGGCGTTCGCGCGGACGCCGTCATCCTGACACAGGATGTCTACACGCTCGTGCGTGTGGAGCACGCGCACGATCTCCGCGAACACCCACGGAATCGCCTCGAATTTCCCCGGCCAGTCGGCCTCGTGGTGCGGCCACGCGATCCACGTGGCGTCGTGCGGCTCCCACTCGGCAGGCCAGCGCGGCGCGGTTGCCGTCATCCCATCCAGCGGTTCAGGATCGGCCCGTATGCGTCGATCCGGCGGTCGCGCAGGAACGGCCAATTGCGCCGCGTGGACTCGATCAGCGAAAGATCGCATGCTGCGATCACGATCGCGGGGTCCGTACCTGCTTCAGCGATCACTCGTCCGAACGGATCGCACACGAACGAATGCCCGAAGAACTCGATGCCCTGCGTACCGGGCTCCGGTTCGAAACCCGCGCGGTTCGGTGCGGCGACGAACACGCCGTTGGCGATCGCGTGCGCGCGCTGCGCCGTTCGCCACGCATCCACCTGTGCGTCACCCCACTCGGCTTTTTCCGCCGGATGCCAGCCGATGGCCGTCGGATAAAAAATGATTTCGGCTCCGAGCAGGGCGGTGATCCGCGCCGCCTCGGGGTACCACTGGTCCCAGCAGATGAGCACGCCGATCGCGCCGTAGCGCGTTTTCCACACCTTGAAGCCGCTCGCCGACTGCGGTCCGTCTGACTCTGCATCGCCCGGGGTGAAGTAATACTTCTCCTCGAACATCGGGTCGTGCGGGATGTGCATCTTGCGATACACGCCGAGCAATGCGCCGTCGGCGTCGATCACTACGGCGGAGTTCCGGTAGATCCCCGCAGCCTGGCGCTCGTACATTGGCACGATGAGGACGACCTGAAGTTCGGCGGCGAGCGCGCGAAGCAACTCGGTTGTCTGCCCGGGAATCGGTTCGGCGAAGTTGAAATACTCCTGGCGGAGCGACTTGCAGAAGTACGGCGCGCTGAAAAGCTCCTGGAGACAGATGATCTGCGCGCCGCGCGACGCGGCCTCGCGAATGCGCGCGATGGCCGCGGTCAGCGCGTGGGTTTGGTCACCCGTGACGGCGTCCTGGATGAGTCCGATCGTGACAAGCGTGCGTGGAGTCATGACGCAGATAATCTAGAAGCCATCAGTCAACTGCGAGTGGTTCGGCTTTGAGTGAGATGCTTTGGGATTGGAGAAATTGGTCTTTGGCCGTGGGAGCAACGCTCGACGTCCCAGAGCCAAAGACCAACATCTCCAATCCCAAAACCCTCACCCAGAGCGCGGGACGCGCCTGTCTCCGCTCTCAGCTTTCTAGGGCTTCCCGGCGGCCGCTTTGGTGACGGCGTCTCCGAGTTCCGTGTACGCGTCCCCGACCATTTCCTTGAACGGGTTCATCACGGCCGAGATTTTTCCGGTTGGATCGATCACGAACACGACGCGCTTCGCGAAGTTGACTGCCGGATACTTCACGTCGTAGAGCTTCACCACCGCGCCGCTCGTGTCGCTGGCGAAGTAAATCGGGAAGCGTGAGTCACGTGCCCAGTCCGCCTGAACCGTGTCGACATCCGTGCTGATCCCGATCACCGCCACTCCTTTTCCATTCTTGAAGATCGTGGCGTACTGATCACGGTACGCCTCCATTTGAACCGTTCAGCCTTTTGTCCGCGCCTTTGGGAAGAAGGCGAGCACGACCGTCTGCCCGCGGAAGTCAGCGAGGTGGATCGGCTTGGGGAGAAGGCCGTCTTTCGTGGATCCCTTGAGCGTGAAGTCGGGTGCCATGTCACCGACTTTCGGCATCTGTGCCTTCAGACGTCCGGCCGCCGCCGCGACGAGCGCGACGGCGGCGACTGCGGCGACCGCAATGCGGATGTTCATTTGAGTCCTGCGACTTTCTTCAGTTCGGTCCCGAGCTCAGTGTATGAGTCCGCGACCATCGGCTTGAACGGCTTCGCGGTCCACTTGATGCGGCCATCGGGCCCGACGACGTAGAGCAGGCGGCTTTCGACCGGGCGCCCCTCGGTGTGGGCGCCGTACAACTTGCCCGCTTCACCCTTCATGTCGCTCGCGAAGGTCATTGGCAGGTGCGCTTCCTTCGCCCAGTCCATCTGGGTCGTGTCGGCGTCCATGCTGATGGCGATGACCGTGATCCCCTTGCCGTCGTTGAACAGCGTCGCCCACTGGTCGCGGTAACCGGTCATCTGGGCAGTGCAGCCGCTGGTGCGCGCCTTGGGAAAGAAGGCGACAACCACCGTTTGCCCCTTATACTGCGAGAGTGAAACCGGCTTCGACGTCAGGCCGGCCATGGTGGCGCCCGGCAGGGAGAAATCCGGAGCCATGTCACCGACGTTTGGCCCGGCCGGCGCCGGCGCCTGAGCGCCCGCCACGCTGGCGCAGGCCATGAGCGCGGCGGCGAGAAATGTCGCATTTCGATGTAGCATGGAACTACCTCGGTTGATGGTGAACGTATCCACTAATGTTTGCGCGCCGCGCCTGTCAGCGCAACTTTGTACGTACCTGCGGAAACGACGGAGCCCCACAATGCCGGAAAATATCGACGACATACTGGCGAAGCTCGCGAAGGACGTCGAAAACGCCGTGCACTCGATGTACCGCGGTGAGATGCGCCAGCACACGGCCCAAGCGCGCACCGGACAGTATGTACTGGACGCCCAGGGCAAAGTTGCCGAGGCGCTGGGAGCTGCCTCCGCCGCGGTGTCCGGCGTCGTGCCGGGCCCGGCGCCCGTCGCGACCTCCCCGCGGCCGAGCGTCTTCGCGCCGGTCAGCGCCGGCGCGGCCGTCGGATGGACGACGGAGGAATCCGACGCCGTGCTCAAATGCATCACCGCCTGGCTGCCGATGGGCGGTCCGCAGTCCACACCGCCCGATACGCTCTGCATCGCGCCGGGCAAGATGCTGATTCCCACGTGGGGTGAACGCGAGCGGGCGCGCGAGGCGGTGCGGAAACTCATGCAGTAGCTCATGCAGTCTCGCCCGCGCCTCCGCCGCGCCAGCTACTTCGCGAGGTTTCGCAGGACGTACTGCAGGATGCCGCCGTGCTTGAAGTAGTTCAGTTCCTCCGGCGTATCGATACGGCTCCTGACCTTGAACGTCTTTGCCGTGCCGTCACCGCCGACGGCCTTGACCGTGAGCTCTGCGCGGGGCGCCATCGAGTCCGACAGGCCCTCGATCGTGATCGTCTCGAATCCGGTGAGTCCCAGCGATGTGCGCGTGGCGTCACCGATAAACTCCAGCGGCAGCACGCCCATCCCGACCAGGTTCGAGCGGTGGATTCGCTCGAAGCTCTCGGCGATCACGGCGCGCACGCCGAGGAGCATCGTCCCTTTCGCGGCCCAGTCGCGTGACGAGCCCGTGCCGTATTCCTTGCCGGCGACTATGACGAGCGGCGTGCCGCTCTTGCGGAATGCTTCGGACGCCTCGAAGAACGATGTCGGCTCCGCGTTCGGTGCGGTACGTGTCCACCAGCCCTCTATTCCGGGTGTCAGGTCGTTCTTCAGCCGGATGTTGGCGAACGTGCCGCGCATCATGACTTCATGATTGCCACGGCGCGCGCCGTATGAGTTGAAGTCCTTTTTCGCCACACCCTGCGCCACGAGCCACTGGCCGGCCGGGCTCTTTTCCGCGATCGAGCCGGCTGGGGAGATGTGGTCGGTGGTGATCGAATCACCGAACATGCCGAGCACGCGCGCGTTGTTCACCGGCTGGATGCCTGGCGGCGTCATGGTCATGCCTTCGAAGTACGGCGGATGCTTTACGTACGTGGAGTTGGCGCTCCAGGCGTAGCGATCGCCCTCGGCGACGGCGATCGCGCGCCACTCGGCGTCGCCATTGAACACGTTGGCATACTGCTTCTCGAACTGTTCGCGCTTCACGCTCGAGAGCACGACGTCCGCGACTTCCTTGGGGCTTGGCCAGATGTCGCGGAGAAATACGGGACCTGCCGTGCCGATGCCCAGCGGCTCGGTGTCGAGGTCGATGTCCATGCGGCCCGCGATCGCGTACGCGACCACGAGCGGCGGCGACATCAGGTAGTTGAACCGGGTTTGCGGATTCACCCGCCCCTCGAAGTTGCGGTTGCCGGACAGGGCGGCTGCCACGACGAGCTTGCCGTGGTCGATCGCGTCGGCGATCGGCTGCGGCAGGGGTCCGGAGTTCCCAATGCACGTGGTGCAGCCGTAGCCGACGAG
>JBOHTH010000152.1:0-2801 GCA_050733535.1 Gemmatimonadaceae bacterium
GCTCCAGGACGAGAAGGGCGTGACCGGCCTCGCCTCGAACGCGATGGAGATGAACATGGGCCCCGGTCTCTTCATGGAAGGGGCCGTCGGCAAGACCGGACAAATCTTCCCGGCCGACGCGGGCAAGCTCATGCTCCCCGGTTCGCGCATTCGCTGGGAGATCCACGTGCACGCGATGGGCGAAGAGGCGAAGGATAACTACGTCGAGCTCGCCGTTTACTTCTACCCGAAGGGCTACGTTCCGCAGCACCGCACGGTGCTCAAGATGTTCGACGTCACGCGCGGATCGGAACTCGACATTCCGCCGAACGAAAAGACGGTCACGCAGAACTTCTACGTGATGCAGGCGCCCGCGCGCATCGAAAACTTCCAGCCGCACATGCACATGCGCGGCAAGGCGATGTCGATGGAGGCCGTGTACCCCGACGGCCGCCGCGAGCTGCTCAGCGCGGTGAACAACTTCCAGTGGAAGTGGCACAACAACTACATCTACGCCGACAGCGTCGCGCCGCTCTTGCCGAAGGGAACAACGCTCGTGTTCACGGCGTGGCACGACAACACCGCTGCGAACCCGAACAATCCGGATCCAAATCAGTGGGTCGGCTGGGGTGACCGCACCGTGGACGAAATGGCGCATTGCTGGATCGATGTCACGTACATGGATCAGGCGGATTTCGACAAAGCCGTGGCCGCGCGCAAGGCGCAGAAGATGGCGGGGATGATAATGCCGTAAGGGCCCAGCTGTCAGATGCAAGAATAACAGACGAAAGACAATAAGATCTTCTCATCTTTCATCATGGAGGTCTTGCATCTAATAGCTTCTGGTTCGCGAGCACGGCGCCCGCTAACTTCCCGTCTGCCCTCACGAAGACGGAGCCCCGCATGCGTTTCGCCAAGTTCCTCGCCCTGCGTGCACTTCCGGCTACAGCATACACCCAGAGCGCGCACCTGAACCGCTACGGCAATCCGGAGAGAGTCACTCCGGCCCCCACCACCGCGGCCATCACGGTCCGCGACCTCCAGATCCGCCTCTACCAGTTCTCCGACGACTCCATGCAGGGCCGCCAGGTCGGCCGCGTCGGAAACATGAAGGGCACGAACTACATCGCCGCCGAGGTCAAACGACTCGGCCTCACGCCCGCCGGCGACAACGGCACGTTCTTTCAGGTGCTGCCGTATCACGTCCATTCTTTCACCAACCATTCGCGCCTTACCGTGAACGGCAATCCGCTCGCGTGGAATCACGACTGGGTCGCCGTTGCCGGCGCGCGCGCGCCGCGGCCGATCACGAACGCAGAAGTCGTCTTCGGCGGAACCGCAGGCGACACGCTCACGGAAATCTCGGCCGCGCAAGCCAATGGGAAGTTCGTCGTCCTGCTCCCCGCCCCGCCGCGTGCGCCCGGCACCGGCGGACGCGGCGGACGCGGCGGGCGTGGCGGACGCGGTGGGTTCGGCTTCGGACCCAACCGCTTTGCCGGCGCTGCGGCGGTCGCGACAATCGACCTCGACGCACTCACTCCGGCGCAGCGCACCGCGCTGAACGTGCCGACCATCGCCACGCAGAGCGCCGCCGGCGGCCGCGGAGGTCGCGGCGGACGAGGTGGTGCGGCGCCGGCTCCGGTCGATTCGCTCGCAGTGCTTCATCAGCAGATCGAGGCGCTCGAGCCCGCTGCCACGATCCGCATCACGAGCGCCACCGCTGCGGCGCTCTTTGGCCGCACGTCCACCGACGGCCTCACCGCGGGGATGACCGGCGGCACAGTCACCGCCTCGCTCGATTTCATCGAAGCGCCGTCGCAGTGGGCGCGCAACGTCGTCGCGATCATCCCCGGCAGTGACCCGCGGCTCGAGCACGAGTACGTCGCGATCGGTGCGCACAACGATCACATCGGCATGGCGACTCCTGTCGACAAGGACTCGCTCAAGGCGTTCAACGACATTCGCAACCGGATGCTGATCGCCAACCAGATGATCCAGCTCACGCCGGCCGCGCTCGGGACGATCCACGTGAACATGGACAGCATTCGCAAAAAGCATCCTGCAGCCCGCATGGATTCCGTGAACAACGGCGCCGATGACGATGGCTCCGGCTCGATGGGCGTGCTCGAGATTGCCCAGTATATCCAGTCCATGAAGGTGAAGCCGAAGCGCTCGATCCTCTTCGTCTGGCACACAGGCGAGGAAGCCGGCCTCGTCGGCTCCAACTTCTACACGCACGAGCCGACCGTGCCGATGGACTCGATCGTCGCGCAGATCAACATCGACATGATCGGCCGCGGACGTGCCGAGGATCTCCCCGGCGGCGGACCCGACTACCTCGGCGTCGTCGGATCGTTCTTCGACTCGAAGGACCTCGGCGAGACCGTCGCGAACGTGAACAAGAAGCGCGCGAAGCCGCTCGACCTCGACTATCGGTACGACACCACCCTGACCTGGTCGGGGTACAACAACATCTACGGCCGCAGCGACCACTACAACTACGCGCTCCAGGGTGTGCCGATTGCGTTCTTCTTCACGGGACTGCACGGCGACTACCACCAGCGCAGCGACGAAGCCGAGTTCATCGATTATCCGCACTATGCGAAGATCGCGAATTATTTGCGCGACGTGATGCTCGAAGTCGCCGACGGCCCGCGGCCGCGGATGAACGGCTCACATCCGGCAAAGCCGGTGAAGAGTGTCGTTCCGTAGCCACCTGCGCCCGCAAGGAGGAACCATCATGAAACGCAAGTTCGCCATGCTCGGCCTGCTCTGCATCGCGCCGGCGCTCATCGCGGCGCCGGCCGCGGCGCAGTCATTCG
>JBOHTH010000153.1:0-14069 GCA_050733535.1 Gemmatimonadaceae bacterium
AGTTAGTGCCTCCTCCCCGCCGTCGTCTGCCTCCCTCCCTCTGGATTCCGCGACTGTCGCGGCTCGGCATGCTCCCGGTCTAGTGAATCGTCGCGCCGCACGACGGCGTGAACGAGCGGCGGCGCGACCAATGTCGTGACGACGACCATCAGCACGATCGCGCCAAACAGTTCCGGCGTGATCGCGCCGGCGGCTAGTCCCATCTGCGCGAAGATCAGGCCGACTTCACCTCGCGGCACCAACGCGGCGCCGATCAGCAGCTTGCTTCCTTCGAAGTTGAGCGGCGCAAAGCCGGCGATCACCTTACCCGCCACACCGACGACAATGAGCGCGGCTCCGATTTCCAGCGCGGGCCTGCTCCCGAGCGCACGAAGGTCGACCGACGCGCCCACGACCGCGAAAAAGACGGGCACCAGCAGGTGTCCGATCGGCGACGCCGTGCGCTCGATCTCTTCGCGCTGCGGCGTCGGGTGCAGGATGGTCCCGGCGACGAATGCGCCGATGATCGCCCCCGTGCCGCTCGCAATCGCGAGCGCGGCAACCAGCAGCGCGAACGCTATCGCGAACATGCCGAGCGAGCCTTTCGTGCGGATTCGGCTGAGAAGACGGAACAGCGGCGGCATGGCGTACCAGCCAACACCAAGCGCAACGGCCGTGAATCCCACCGTGATCGCGGTGGCCCGCGCGACTCCCGCGGTGGACATGGCGGTCCCGCCCGCCAGCGAAACGACAATCGAGAGGATGATCAGGCCGATCACGTCGCCGGTGAGTGCCGCGCCGAGCACCACGCGACCTTCTTTCGTGCGCAGCAGACCCTTGTCGCCGAGCATGCGCGCCGAGATCGCCATTGATGTTGCGGTGAGTGACGCTGCGGCGATCGTCGCCCCGACGACTGGCACGCCGAGCGCACGAGCCGCGAAAAAACCGCCGACGAACGGCAACACCACGCCGGCGATCGCCACCATCGTCGCCGGCACACCGACGCGTCGCAGCGAGCGCACGTCGGAGTGCAGGCCAATCTGAAAGATCAGAACAAACAGGCCGAGCTCGCCGAGCGCGTGCATCGCGGGGTCGCGAGGGTCGACCAGCCCAAGCGCGTTCCCGCCGAGGATCACGCCGGCGAGCAACTCTCCGAGCACCGGCGGCTGCCCAAAGCGGCGCGCGAGCTCGCCGAGCAGCTTGGCGCCGACAATGACCGCGGCGAGCGAGAAGAGGAAGGACACGTGCTCCGTCAGCGGAATTGTCAGGGAGCCGAACTCAGCGCGCCGCTTCTCCCTCGAGGTACGTGTAGCCCTCCAATCCCGCAACGTACTCCGCGATGAACATGTTCGCTTCCTCGCGCGAGATCGTCGTCGCGGCCTGCACTTTTCGGCGGAACGTCGTCAGCAGGTCGGACGCGCGGAACTGCACATAGTTCAGCACCTCCGTGACCGTATCGCCGTGCACGAGGTCGGTGATCTCATAGCCCTGATCCGTGAGCCGAACGTGAACGGCGTTCGTGTCGCCGAACAAATTGTGGAGGTCGCCGAGGATTTCCTGGTACGCGCCCGTGAGGAAGATGCCCAGCATGTACGGGTCCGCGTCGCTGAACGGATGCAGCGCCATGCTCGGCTTGCCCGTGCGCCCCCCGACGAAGCGGTCGATCTTGCCGTCGGAGTCGCAGGTGATGTCCTGCAGCGTCCCCTGGCGCGTCGGCTCCTCGCCGAGGCGGTGGATCGGCATGATCGGAAACAGCTGGTCGATCGCCCAGCTGTCGGGAAGCGACTGGAAGAGCGAGAAGTTGCAGAAGTAGCGGTCGACGAGCGCGGCGTCGAGGTCCGCCATGATGTCCTCAAACTCATCCCTGTGCTTCTGCGCGACGCGCGCGATCTGATTGATCGAGCACAGATACAGGCGCTCCGCCAGCGCGCGGTTGCGGAGCGAGAGCACGCCGCTGTTGAACAGCGCCTGCGCCCGCTCCTTGTCGAACACCGCGTCGTGATACACCTCGCGCACGCGCCGAAGCGAGGCGTTCTTGCGCGTGACCGTCTTGAGGTCGTCGGACATCTCGTGGAGCAGCGGATGATCCTCGCCGTTGATGGACGGAACCGGCTGTTCGGCGCCCGACTCGACGTCGATCACGCTCACGAGCATCAGCGCGTGATGCGCGGTCAGCGCGCGTCCCGATTCGCTGATGATGTGCGGCATCGGGAGTTCACGGTCGCGGCAGATCTCGCCGAGTGTATAGACGATGTCGTTGGCGTACTCCTGCAGCGAATAGTTCACGCTTGCCTGCGCCGTGGACTGCGATCCGTCGTAGTCCACGCCGAGTCCGCCGCCGACGTCGACGTGCGTGATGTCGAGGCCCATCGCGCGCAGCTCGGCGTAATAGCGCGCGAGTTCCTGCAGACCGCGCTTGATGAAGCGGATGTCGGTGATCTGCGAGCCGAGGTGGCAGTGGATGAGCTTGACGATGCTGAGCTTGCCCGCCGCGGTGAGTTTGTCGATGACCTGCATGAGCTGCGCCGGACTCAGGCCGAACTTCGATTTCTCACCGCCGGACTGCGCCCAGCGGCCGCTCCCCTCTGTGCTCAGCTTGATGCGCACACCGCACTCAGGCTCGACGCCCATTTCCGCGGCGACCTGGAGGAGAACATCCAGCTCGCTCACCTGCTCGATGACGATGAAGACCTTGTGGCCGAGGCGCTGGCCCATCAGCGCGAGGCGCATGAACTCTTCGTCCTTGTACCCGTTGCAGACGATGAGGTGGTCGGTGCTTTCGCGCAGCGCGAGCACGGCCTGCAGCTCGGGCTTGGAACCGCACTCGAGCCCAACGCCGGTCGCCTTGCCGAACTCGACGATCTCCTCCACCACATGGCGCTGCTGGTTCACCTTGATCGGGTAGACCGTGGTGTAGCCGCCGGTGTAGGCAAACTCCTCGATCGCGGTGTGGAATTTCTTGTTCAGCGCCTCGATCCGCGAGCGCAGGATGTCGGAGAAGCGAAGCAGCACCGGCAGCGTCACGCCCTGTGCTTCGAGATCGCTCGCGAGCTCGAACAAGTCGAGCGAGCGCTCCGGATGATCTTTGTCGGGACGCACGACGACATGGCCCTTCTCGCTGATGTCGAAGTAGCCGTCACCCCAGCCGTCGACGTTGTACAGCGCTCGCGCCGATTCGATCGTCCAGCCGGCGCCGGGATCCGGCGTCGGTGTCGCGGCCGGCGGGGAGGCGGGGACTGCGGTGGCGGGATCAGGGGAGGTGGTTGTCATGTCCGCTGTAAGCTAGAGGCTATTTCATGAATGAGGAATAGCACGCAGCTCAGATCTCGACCCGCTGCGGTCTGCGGAACTCGACCCACTCCGCACTGCGGGAGGAATGCGGTCCCGCAGTCCGCAGCGGGGCGAGTTCCGCAGTGCGCAGCGAATCGAGTTCCGCAGTGCGCAGTGAAGTGAACTAAGTCACCGCCCGTTTCATAAACGCGCGCAGCCCCAGATACCAGAACAACAACAGCAGCGCGAGCAGCGCGATCCCGATCACCATCAGATCCATATGCGGTACCCCCGGCGTGAGCGTCGCTCTCATTCCCTCGGCGACATACACAAGCGGGTTCACGAGCACCGCATACTTCATCACGGGGATGCCGTCGAGTCCCTTCCACGGGTAATACATGCACCCGAAGAAAATCATCGGCCCGATGATCGAGCTGAACATGAGGCCGATCTGAGCCGGGCTGATCGCGCAGCCGATGAGCAGCCCGAGCGCGCTGAACGTCGCGGCGCCGAGCAGCATCACGCTGAGCACCTGCGGAGCATTCGAGAAGCCGAGTCCGGGAATCGAGCCCATGATGAGCCGCCCGACGGGAAGCACAAAGAGCCCGGCGAGCAGGCCCTGGAGTGTGCCGGCGGTGACGAGCTCCAGCGCCACGAGATGGCTCGGGATCGGCGCGAGAAGACGGTCCTCGATCTCCTTCGAGAATCCGAACTGCGCGACCATCGGCAGCGAGACCGACTGCACCGCCGAGAGCGCGAGCGAGAGGGACACCACGCCGGGAAGCAGCGTGGCCGTGTACCCCTTGGCGACCATTCCCATCTTGGGCAACAGGTAGCCGAACACCACCATCAGCATGAGCGGCTGCAGCGTGGTGCGCAGGAGAAAGAAGGGCAGTTCGCGCCGCGCGACGCGCACGTCGCGACGCAGCATCGCAAAGAACACGTCGGAGACCGGGAGCGTCCGCTCCGCGTCTCGGGCCACCGTCATGCGAGCTTCCGCCCGGTGAGCGCGACAAACAGCGTCTCGAGGCTCGGCTTCGAGAGATTGATATTCTGCACGCGGCATCCCGCTTCCTCGACGGCGTGGATCAGCGCGGGGATGAGCTCGCCGCCGCGATCGCTGTACGCGCGCAGTTCGCCGGCCGCCTCGGCCACGCTCTGCACGCCGGCAATCCGCCGGCAGAGCACCGCGGCCGCGGCAACGTCGCCGTCGATTGTCAGATCGATCAGCGTCGATCCCGGCGCCTGCAGCCGCAGTCGCGCCGGGGTATCGAGCGCGAGCAGCTTGCCGCGGTCGACGATCGCGAGGCGGTCGCAGAGTTCGTCGGCCTCCTGCATGTAGTGCGTCGTCATCACGATCGTGCGCCCGTCGGCGTGCAGCCCGCGCAGAATATCCCACAGCGCGAGACGGGCCTGCGGGTCGAGACCGACGGTGGGCTCGTCGAGGAAAATCACCCGTGGCTCGTGCAGCAGCGCGCGGGAGATCATCAGCCGCTGCTGCTGGCCGCCGGAAAGCTCGTCCACCTTGGCATGCGCGCGATCGGCGATTTCGAACTGCTCGAGCAGCGCCATGGCGCGCTGCATCGCGACGGCGTGCGACAGGCCGAAGTACGCGCCATGGAAAAGCAGGTTCTCGAGGACGTTGAGCCCGCGGTCGGGATTGGGGCGCTGCGGCACGACGCCGATCCGCCGGCGTACCGAGACCTGATCGGTGAAGACATCCTTGCCGGCGACGAATGCGGCACCCGACGTCGCGTTGACGCGCGTCGTGAGCACCCCGATAGTCGTCGTCTTCCCCGCACCGTTCGGCCCCAGCAGACCGAAGAACTCACCCTCGTTGACCTCGAGGTCGAGGCCATCGAGCGCGGCGATTTCGCCGGATAGGCGCGGTGCGGCGACGCGCGACATACCGGCGGCGGGAGTCGTCGGGATGCCGCGCGGTGGCGTCGGCCGTTTGCGCGAACCCGCAGGGTACACTTTCCGAAGCGCGCGCGTCTCGATCATGGGCGGCATAGCGGGTTGAATCTAGGTTACTCGCGCGCCAGCCAGCCAGTGCGTACTATGGCTGTCAGTTCTGAGCGGTGGGATGTGCGGACTGGCGGGCTGGATCAATCCTCAGCACTCTCACCCCGCACTCACCACTTTGACGCTCTGAACCCGCCCTTCCCACTTTACCGGAGTGTTACAATGCACGTCGTCGTCCGTCGCGCGGGCTTCGCCGCAGGTGCCATCGTGGGGCTGCTGGCGGTCGCTGGGTGTGTTGTGTACGTCGCCAGCCAGCGGCACATCGCGCGGCGCTATCAGGTTCCGGTGGAAGCACTCACGATCCCGACGGACTCCGCGTCGATCGCGCGCGGCCGGCATCTTGCGCGCGCGATCGCCAAGTGCGCGGACTGTCACGGCCCCGATCTCTCCGGCGGGGTGTTCAACGACAACGTGCCGATGGGACACTGGGATTCGCAGAACCTGACGCGCGGGAAAGGCGGAGTCGGCGCGACCTTCACGCCCGCGGACTGGATGCGCGCGATTCGCCACGGCGTGGCGCGCGACGGGCACCCACTGACGATCATGCCGGCGATCGGGCTCCGGAACCTTTCCACGAGCGACATCGGCGCGATCGTCGCGTACGCGCTCTCGTTGCCGCCCGTGGACAAGGTGCATGCGGCGCCGACGTTCGGCCCAGTCGCCCGTATGCTGATCGCGCAGAACAAGCTTCCGGTGTTCAGCGCGGAGCTGATCGACCATACCCAGCCGCCACGGACGGAGGCGCCGCCCGTTGGGCCGACTGCGGAGTACGGCCACTACATCATGGAAACGGGCGGCTGTTATGCGTGCCACGGTCCGACGCTCGCGGGCGGGCACATCGACGTCGGGCCGCCAGATTGGCCGATGGCTGCGAACCTCACGCCGACCGGCCTCAAGAACTACGATCTCGCGTCATTCACGAAAGCCCTCCGCACGGGAGTGCGGCCCGATGGCAGCAAGCTGAACGAGGTGATGCCGTTCGCGTGGACGAAGGAGATGACGGACGATGAAATCGCCGGGGTATGGAAATTTCTCCAGACTATCCCGCCGAGGGCCTTCGGTGCCCGCTAAAGCTCACCGCTTGCGGCTGACGGCTTGTCGCTCACAGCTAAATCCCTTGCAGCGTGCAGCCCACAGCTTCGTTGACGCCGTGAGCTATTGGCCGCAAGGGTTCAAGCTGTGAGCTGTGAGCTGTGAGCGGCAAGCCGCCAGCAACAAGCTGCAAGCTTTACGGCTTCTTCTCCTCGTTACCCGTTCCGTCTGCGACCGCCTTCAGATGCGCCTGATCCCGCCTCTTGTCGATGAAATCGCCGGCGAATGAAAATTCTCCAGACTATCCCGCCGAGGGAATTTGGTGCCCGCTACAGCTCACCGCTTGCTGCTGACAGCTTGTCGCTCACAGCTAAATCCCTTGCAGCGTGCAGCCCACAGCTTTGCTGACGCCGTGAGCTATTAGCCGCAAGGGTTCAAGCTGTGAGCAACAAGCTGTGAGCGATAAGCTGCAAGCTTTACGGTTTCTTCTCCTCGTTACCCATTCCCCCCGCCACCGCATTCAGGTGCACCTGATCCCGCCCTTTCTCGATGAACGGGATCCCGTGTGTCATCCAATCCGGCGCCGGCGCACCAAGCAGTTTGTTCGCGAAAAATGCCTGCAACTTCATGTCGATGTCCTTCTGGTTCGCGCGCTTGCTCGGGTTGTGCCCCTCGCCGTTGTATGAAATCATGTACGCCTCCTTCTTGAGGCGGCGCATCGCGAGGTAGAACTCGATTCCCTGGTACCACGGCACGGCGCCGTCGGTGTCGTTCTCCATCCACATGATCGGCGTCTGCACTCGATCGAGATGAAAGAGCGGAGAGTTCTCGACATAGCGCTCCGGATATTCCCAGAGCGACCCGCCGATGCGGCTCTGGCCATGTTCGTACTGGCCCTGCCGCGCGATGCCGGTCTCCCAGCGAATGCCATCGTACGCGCTCGTCATGTTCACGACGGCGGCGTTCGGCGCGGCGGCGGCGAACATGTTGGTCACGGTGATCAGATAGGCAATCTGATATCCACCCCACGACTGCCCCTCGACTCCGACTTTCTTCGGGTCGATGTACCCCTTGGCGATCAGGGACTGGATGCCGGTCAGCACGCACTTTGCCGCACTCGGCCCCGGTTCGCCAATCGTATAGATGATGTCCGGCATGAACACGACATACCCGAGCGAGTTGTATACGAGCGGGTTGATCGCATTGCGGCCCGTTGGTGCCGTGTAATTGTTGAACCCGTCCGAAAGTTTTTCATAGAACGTCACGAGCAACGGATACTTCTTGTTCGGATCAAAACCGGCGGGCTTGTAAACCATGCCCTGAATCATGACGCCGTCGCCGTTGAGCCAGCTGACGAGTTCGGCCGTGCCGCGTGAAATGGTTTTCTCCTGCGGGTTCACGTCGGACACTTTCGTCGTGTGGCCGATGCTCGCGCCGACGTAAATGTCGGAGTACTCGCCATAGGTCGACTGGCGCAGCAGATACTCGTCGGCGTGACGCGCCTTGGTGAGCGCAGTGTAGGCACGCGGCCCCATCACGAGCTTCTCCGGCGGCGCGCTCGCGCCGAGCTTCGCCTGCCAGTAGCCGCTCTCTTTCGTTTCGTGCTGGAGCGCGCTGAGGATCACCGGCCGGGTCGCGTCGATTCCGGGTTCGTCCCGATCCGTGACCGCCATGCGATAGGTGATGTTCGCCTTGCGCCCCGCGCCCGCCGTCACGTTGATCGGCGAGGCGATGCCGGTGGGGTCGAGCTCCCAGATATCGAACTTGTCGTAGACGAGCAGGCGCGCATCGTCCTTCGTCCATCCCATGATCCCGAACGGACGCGGCTCGTCCGCGTCGTCCGCGAGCTCCTCGTCAAAGAAGTGCGCGTCCTTGAGGCCGCCGGTGAGGTTCACCGTTTTTCCGGTCGCGATGTTGCGCGTCTGCCAAGCGCTGTCGTGGAACCAGGCGAGATACTTGCCGAACGTCGAGAGCGACGCCTGCTGCTTCAGACGCCTCATCACGAGTGTGCGCGCGCCGGTCGTGGCGTCTACTACGTACACATCTGTGCCGCCCTCTCCCCAACCGGCGTCGATCGAGTACGGAGAGGTGCTCGTGCCGAGTGCGATCTTTCCATTGTCGCTCACCTGCGCGCGGTCGAGCGAGTCATCCGTGAGACGCACGGCCCGCTTGAGCGACGTCTGATAGATGGCCTCGTACGTCTTGTTGCGTTCGCGCGCGATGCCGACCTTCTGCACGGGATCGATCGTCGGAGAGTTCCAGCTCCAAACGTCGTAGTTCGATTTGTCCACGAGCGAATCGGCGGGGATCGAATCGAGCGGCGTCTTGGCGAGTGCGAACACGATCGCACCACCGTCGCGGACGAAGCTCACGCCCCCGCGATCGGAGATGTGAAGGCTCGGGCCGAACTGCCCCGCGGCGACAGCCTGCGCTGCGGGCTGCGGAGCGACCTGGCCTTTGCCGCCGGACAGCAAGCTGGTGTATAGCGCGAACCGCGGCTTCGCGGCGCCCGCGTCGCCGTGGTCGGAGACGAACGCCACCTGCGTTCCCTTGCGATCGAGCGCGAGCGCGCGATAGTTGCCCTTGCCGGTGAGGAGCGTGGTCGTCGTGCCGTTCGCCAGCTGCCGCACAAAGGCGCCGGCCTTCGTCGAGTCTGGCGACGATGTCGTGTACGCAAGCCACTTCTCCGCGTCATCGAACGTGAACGCAGAGACGTCCTCGATTTTCGTTTCGGTGCCGGTTGCGAGTTCGCGCAGCACGAGCGTGAAACCCGGGTCCCGCCGGGCGCCGCCGTTCGCGCCACCGCCCGTCACGCCCTCGGCGCCGGCACCACCACCGCGTCCGCCGCGCCCGCCTCCACCGCCACCGCCACCGCCCGCAACCGGCGGCACGCTGTCAGAGTCAAGCAAGTACGCGATGTATTTCCCGCCGTCGCGCGCCAGCCCGAACGACCGCACGCGCGGGATGATCGTCACGCCGCCGTCTGGCAGCGAGACGAGACCGAGATTGTTGCGCGGCTGCGCCGCCGCTGCGCGACCGCGCCCACGCCCGCCGCGCGGCACCCCGTCGAACTGGGCCTTCGGCGCATACTGCAAAAAGGCGACAAATCGTGAATCGCCGGTGAACTGTGCCGGCGCCGCGTTAAACGCCTGGGCGGCCGTCGCGTTCACCAGCATCTGCGGGCGGCCCGTGTAGCCGCGCGCGACCTTGAACTCGGCGGGACCGGACGTCGCGCGCACGAACAGGTCACCATCGCCCACGACAGCCCCCGCCGTGTACGCCGTCCACTTGCCGTCCGGCGAGAGCGACGGGCCCGTGAGCGCGCGCCAGCTGTCATAGAGATCCTGCGTGATCGGCTTGTTCGTGTTGTTGGCGGACTGCGCGAACGACACCGATGCCGCGAACGTGAGAAGCGCGATGACTCGGCACGGCGCGGAAAGTGGGGGCGTGTTCATGGACGGGCGAGTTGGAGTTATGTTGGTGGGGTGTACGGCGTCGCAGACGAGAGAAACTACGCCGCATCCGCATCACGCGCCAAGCGCCCCTACCGAGCACACCCCAGGCGATGAAGCGTCTCTTTCGCTATTTCGTGCAGGGCCTGATCCTCGCTGTTCCCGCCGTCGTCACCGTTTATGTGTGCTACGCCCTGTTCACGAGCATCGACAGCTGGCTGCACCTGACAATTCCCGGCGCCGGCTTCGTCCTCACCATCAGTGCGATCACGCTGATCGGATTCATCGGACCGCACATCCTGTCGAAGCCGCTCGTGGACGGGTTTGAGGGGCTCATCGAGCATCTCCCCTTCGTGCGCTTGCTCTACCACTCCACGAAAGATCTGCTCAACGCGTTCGTGGGCGAGAAGCGCCGCTTCGACAAACCGGTGATCGTCGCCCTCTCCGCCGACGGCGCGCTGCGCGGATTCGGATTCGTCACGCAGGAATCGCTGGACGCGCTCGGCCTCGCCGATTCTGTCACCGTCTACTTTCCGCAGTCATATGCGTTCGCGGGCAATACAATAGTCGTTCCCTCCTCGCGCGTGTCGCGGCTCGAGGCGGTTTCATCAGACGTGATGGCATTCGTCGTCTCCGGCGGCGTCACCGAAGTTCCGAGGATCAGTCACCCATGAACATCCGCATATTCGCTGCAGCGCTTCTCCTCCCCGCGACTCTTCTTGGCCAGCGCGGCGCGCGGCCCGCGGCGCCAATCCCGGCCGGTGCGGAGCGCGACTCGGTCGTGCTGCTCAAACCGGCAGCCGTGTGGGACGGCATCGACGACGCGCCGCACGCGGGATGGACAGTGCTCATTCGCGGTGACCGAATCGCCGCTGCCGGCCCTGCGGCCCAGGTCAGCAGCCCGCCCGGCACGAGGGTGATCACGCTGCCCGGAATGACCGTGTTGCCGGGGCTGATCGAGGCGCACTCGCACGTGATGCTGCATCCGTATGACGAAGCGTCGTGGAACGATCAGGTGCTGAAGGAGTCGCTCGCACTGCGCACGGCGCGCGCAACGGTCTCGCTGCGGAACACGCTGATGGCGGGCTTCACCACCATCCGTGACTTGGGCACGGAAGGCGCGGGCTATGCAGACGTCGGGCTGAAGCAGGCCGTGAATGAGGGGATTATCCCCGGGCCGCGCATGTACGTGGTGACGCGCGCGATCGTCGCGCGCGGAAGCTACGGGCCGAAGCGCACGGATTTCTCATTCGAGCCCCCGCAGGGCGGACAGGAAGCGGACGGTCCCGAGGACATGATCCATGTCGTACGGGACCAGATCGCGCACGGCGCCGATTGGATCAAGATCTACGCCGATTACCGCTGGGGCCCCAACGGCGAGGCGATGCCAACGTTCAGCGAGGCTGAGCTGAAGGCTGCGGTGGAGACGGCGAAGTCGAGCGGACGCTACGTGGTGGTGCACTCGACGACGCCGGAAGGGATGCGGCGCGCCGTCATGGCCGGCGTGGATGACGTCGAGCACGGTGACGCGGGCACCGCGGAAGTGTTCGCGCTCATGAAGGAGCACGATGTGTCGTACTGTCCGACCGTCGCCGCGGGTGACGCGACGGCTCAGTATGCTGGATGGCGGAAAGGGATCGATCCTGAGCCGGCCGGCATTGTGCGCAAGCGGGCGTCGTTCAAGCTCGCGCTGGAGTCGGGGGTGCGGATCGGAAATGGGAGCGATGTCGGCGTGTTTACGCACGGCACGAACGCGCGCGAGCTTGAGATAATGGTGAACTACGGGATGACGATCGTTGGCGCGCTCAAGGCGGCGACGAGTGTCGACGCTCGTGTGCTGCATCTCGAGAACAGGCTTGGAGCGGTGAAGCCTGGGCTGTGGGCGGATTTGATCGCGGTGGAAGGGGATCCGACGAAGGACATTTCGCGGGTGGAGGCGGGGAACGTCAAATTCGTGATGAAGGCGGGGGTCGTGTACAAGCGCCCATAACAGCGTGAATCAAACGTTCGGTCGTGCCCGTACGGTCTGAAACAAGAGACTGTCCCCGAACCGAGCCCTCTATGATTCGCGATCTCCGCCTCGCCTGGCGCCTGTTCATCAAGAACCCCGGCTTCACCGCGATCGTTGTCATCACCCTCGCGCTCGGCATCGGCCTCAACACTGCCGTCTTCTCCGCCGTCGATGCCCTGCTCTTGCGCCCGCTCCCGGGAGTGACCAGACCCAACGAGATCGTCCAGCTCTACCGCTCGTGGCCCGGCGACATGAAGTACGGTTCGAATTCCGTCCCGCACTTCCAGAGTATTCGCGACCGCGCCCGCGATGTGTTCACCGACGTCGCCGCGTGGGATTTCGAGTCGATCAGCATCACCACGTCGAACCTTCCGCGTCGAGTCTTCGGCCAGATGGTTTCGGCGAACTTTTTCACCGTCCTCGGCGTGCACCCGATCAGGGGCCGCTTTTTCTTGCCGGACGAGGAAGTCGGCCGGGACGCGCACCGCGTCGTCGTGCTCAGCGAGGCCACCTGGAACACGATGTACGGGTCCGATCCGGCAATGGTCGGCAAGCAGATCGAGCTCGATGGCCGCTCGTACACGGTCGTCGGTATCGCGCCGCTCGCGTTCCGCGGCATCATCCCCGTCGTGCAGCCCGCACTGTGGATACCGCTGACGCAATGGAGCGACGCGCGGCCCGACAACGTCAGCGGATATGAGTCGCGCTCCAACAACTCGATGAACGTCATCGCGCGACTGAAGCCGGGCATAACGCCGGCGATGGCGCGCGTGCGGCTCGACGCGCTCGTGACCGAACTGCGCAGCGTGTACCCCGACGACTACAAGCAAAACGGCATCACGCTCGTGCCGCAGTCCGAGGCCGGCGTGCATCCCATGTTCCGCAGTGCGGAAGTCGGCCTGACGTCGATCGTCATGGCCGTCGTCGCCATTCTGCTGCTCATCGCGTGCGTGAACGTCGCGAACCTGTTTCTCGCGCGGGCACGCGACCGCGCCCGTGAGATGGCGATCCGCCTGAGCCTGGGCGCGCGCCGCGCTACGCTGTTGCGTCAACTGCTCATCGAGAGCCTGTTCTTCGCGGGTGCGTCGGGCTTGGCGTCGCTCGCGGTCGCGTGGTGGGCGATCAGCATCACGAACAAAGTGAGCCTGCCGTTCGATGTCGGGTTCAGCCCGGACCTGCGGCTGAGCCCCGGCGTGCTGCTGTTCACTCTGGGTGCGTCCGTCGTGACCGGGCTTTTGTTTGGAATCGCACCAGCGCTGCAGGCCACGCGCCCGTCGCTCGTCCCTGCGCTCAAGGGCGAGGCGGCCGCCGGACGCTCGCGCGCGAGGGCGAGCACCGGCCTGGTGGTCGCGCAGATGGCACTGTCGATCGTGCTCCTGGTCTGCGCCGGGTTGTTCCTCCGAAACTTGAAGGCAGCCACCACGATCGACAAAGGCTTCGACAGCGGGCATCTGCTGATCGCCAACCTCGATCCGTCGCTGCAGGGTTATGACAGACCGCGCACCGACGAGTTCTTTCGCCGCCTGACCGAGCGTCTGGCGGCGCTCCCCGCCGTGCGCCATGTGTCGACGGCAACGCTCATGCCGCTCGGACTCTCGGACAACGATTGGAGCGTCACGATTCCGGGCTACACGCCGTCGCCGAACGAGATGATGAGCGTCGAGAACAATCTCGTCGGCACGGACTATTTCGCGTCGATGGGGATTCCGATTCTCAAAGGCCGCGGCATCGAGGCGCGCGACGACTCCACCGGACAGAAAGTGTTGGTGATCAACCAGCACTTCGCCGATCATTTCTGGCCCGGGCAGGATCCGCTCGGCCGCACGGTTCACACCGGCGGCAGCGATCATGTCGTGATCGGCGTCGTGCCGACGGGCAAGTACGAGCGCCTCGGCGAAGATCCCATGTCCTATATGTACCTCTCGCAGACGCAGCATTATCAGGCGGGGCGCTGGATCCAGGTGCGCACCGCCGGCGACGCGGAGGCATTCGCGCCGACATTGCGCACGGAGATCGCCGCGCTCGACAACCAGATGCCGATCGCGGACCTCAAGACGATGGACAACTTCCTTGGCACGGCGCTGATGCCGGCGCGCCTCACGGGTGCGGTGCTCGGTGTTTTCGGTCTGCTCGGACTCGGTCTCGCGGCTATTGGTCTGTACGGCGTGATGTCGTACACGGTCGCACAGCGCACGCGGGAGATCGGGATCCGCATGGCGATCGGCGCGGGACGCGGCGATGTGATTCGCCTGCTCATGCGCCAAGGGCTCGCACTGGTCGCGTTCGGCACGGGAATCGGC
>JBOHTH010000154.1:0-3750 GCA_050733535.1 Gemmatimonadaceae bacterium
GCCTTCACCCCAGTACCACCTGCCCGTCGCACATTCCTTCGTTCTCTGAGTTAGAACACTCAGCACTCCGAAAGGTTGCATCCCGTACGTGCCCGGATTGTCAAAGTTTCGTATCCGTTCCGCCAAAACTTGAACCGGCCCGGTGTACTGCGGGCGCTCCTGTTCCATCTACGCGTCACACCGTCAACGGGTTACACTGGTTCACCATGGGTTCCGCATGAGTGGCGCAAAAGTGCCGGCCGTCACCTATCCCGGCGAAGCGGGCGCGGGAACGGTCTATACCCTCCTGGCCGCATGCGGGTTCGCGGCGGTCAGCACGCTGACGAGCATCGCGACAGGCCAGGGCGTTTCGCTCTCCGTCGTGCTGCTGTGGCGCTACGTGATCGGTGCGGTCGTGATGGTCGCGTTCATCGGGACGCAGCACTATCCGCGCATGCCCTGGCGCGAGGCCGCGCGCTTCACCGTCCTCGGTGGCGGCGGCCAAGCACTGCTCGTCGGGATGGCGCTCTCGAGCCTCAAGTACATCGGCGTCGCGACCCTCGCGTTTCTTTTCTACACATATCCGGCGTGGGTCACGCTCGTACAGACGGTCCGCGGCGCAGAGCCTGTCACGGCCCGTCGCATCGCGGCGCTCGCGCTCAGCTTCGGCGGAATCGTCGTGATTGTCGGCATGCCGGGGAGCAACTCCGCCGGCACGCCGGGTGCCAGCGCGTTCCCGCTCGTCGGTATCGCGCTCGCCCTCGGCGCCGCGATGGTCTACGGCATGTACATCCCGCTGATGCAGTGGCTCCAGAAGACGCACTCGGTGGCAGTCACGAGCGCGTACGCGAAAATCGGATCGGCGATCTGCTTCCTGCTGCTCGCGCTGCAGGATCAGACGCTCACGGGGAGCATCTCCGCCACGGCGTGGGAGGCAATCGTCGCGCTGACGCTGTTCAGCACGGTGTTGCCGGCGATCTTCTTCCTGATGGGCTTGATGCGGCTGGGCGCGGTGCGCACGGCGATCGTGTCAACCGTGGAGCCGTTTCTCACGGCGGTTCTGGGAGCCGTGGTGCTGGGGCAGGCCGTGAGCGTGAATATGTTGGCGGGCGGGGCGATGATCGTCGCGGCGGTGGTGCTGCTGCAGTTCAGAAGGGAGCGCGTGGCGTAACGGCGAACGGCGAGTACAGCCGTCCAACTTCTAACTGTCCCTTAGTTCCTGGTTGACCAATTCGTTAACAAACCACCAAGGGACAGTTATCAGTTGACATTTCCACCCGCAGTTGAGCCGGTCTCGGCGTCATGATAATAGCTCTCATCAACAATGCCTTCTTCAAGCCACGCGTGCTCTCCCTTGAGCACGCTCATCGCGAGCTTGTACAGCTTCTCATCACTCGCGCTGAACAGCGCCCTGAAATGCGCCGCGATCCGCTCGCGCGCTTCCACACAAAACACATCGGCCAGCTGCATAGCCTCGGGCTGGTTCATTTTCGACGAGAGCATCACGGCCCTCGAGCACGCGGCGGCCATCGCAAACAATTCCGCGCCGATATCCACCGCGCGAAACAGCACCATCTGCTTGCGCTCCAGCTTCGGCCCGAACCGCACCATCGCGTGGAACAGTGAGCGGCCGAGCTTGCGCGTGGTGCGATCCACGTAGCGCATGTGCCCGGCAAGCTTTCCAAAGTCGCCGTATACCTTGAAGCTCGGGATCCACCGGGCCGGATACCACGTCAGATAAAACGGCGCCGCCTTCACGAGCGCACTGATGCGTGTGGAGAACGAAGACTCCGGTGCGACGATCGGGAACGCGATCGAGAAGTGCGCGTCCACCGCCTCGCGCGCGATGAACAGCCGCATGATCTCGCTCGAGCCCTCGAAGATCAGGTTGATGCGCGAGTCACGCATCATTCGCTCCACCGGGATCGCCTTCTCGCCGCGCGCGCGCAGCGAGTCCGCGGTCTCGTAGCCGCGGCCACCGCGGATCTGCAGCGCGTCGTCCACGCCGTGCCAGGCGGCCTCCGTGTTCCAGAGCTTCGCGATCGCCGCCTCCAGCCGGATGTCGTAGCCGCCCTTCTCGTACAGCGCCGTCGAGAGCAGCGCGATCGACTCCATCGCGAACGTGTTCGCCGCCATGCGCGCGATTTTCTGCGCGACCGCCTCGTGCTTGCCGATCGGCTGCCCCCACTGGACGCGCTCCATCGCCCACCCGCGAATCGCCTTGAGCAGCGCTTTCGATCCGCCCACGACACTCGCGGGAATCGTCAGCCGCCCCGTGTTCAGCGTGACGAGCGCGAGCTTGAGCCCCCGCCCCTCTGCCCAGAGTACGTTCTCCACCGGCACCTTCACGTTCGTGAACTGCAGCCAGCCGTTCTCGATCGCCTTCAGGCCCATGAAGTGACAGCGCATCTTCACTTCGAAGCCCGGCGTGTCGCGCTCCACTATGAAAGCGGTGATCTGCTTGCGCTGCTTGCCGTTCACGACCCTGTCCGGCGTGCGCGCCATCACCACGAACAGTTCGGCGCGGGTGCCGTTGGTGCACCAGAGCTTCTGGCCGTTGATGATCCAGTGCTTGCCGTCGTCCGAGAGCACCGCCGACGTCGTCATGTTCGCCGGGTCGGACCCCGCGTGCACCTCCGTGAGCGCGAACGCGGTCACCGCGCCCTTGGCGATGCGCGGAAAATATTTCTTCTTCTGCTCGTCGCTCCCGAACAGCTTCAGCGGCTGCGGCACGCCAATGGACTGCGACGCCGAGAGCAGCGCGACCAGCGACCCGCACTTCGACGTCACCAGTTCCATCGCCTTCACATACGTCATCTGCGACAGCCCGAGCCCGCCGTACTCCGTCGGGATCTTGATCCCCAGCGCGCCCATGTCGCGCAGTTCCTGGAGGTCCGACTCTTTGATATTCCCGGTGCGGTCGGTCTCGTCTGCGTCGTAGCGCTCGAGAAAGGCGTTCAGCTTCGCGAGAAACGGCTTCGCGCGCTCGGCCTCGGCGGGATCATCGACCGGATGCGGATGGATCAGTTCCGCCCGAAAGCGTCCCAGAAACAATTCGCGGACGAAACTCGGATGCGTCCACTCGGTTTCGCGCGCCTGCTCGGCGACGTCGCGGGCTTCCGCTTCGGAGGCGTGCGCGGTTTGGATAGACTCGGCCATCGCTGATACCTAGCGCTGGCGCCGGGCGAGCGCCACGCCCCCGACGACCGCAACGAGGGCGAAGCTGAACCACTGGATCGCGTAGCTCTGATGCGGCCCTTCGCTGAGCACGTGCACGCCGAGACGGACCGGCACCGAGTCCGCGTGGCGTCCAGTGTCAGAAGTCTGCACGATGATGTACGGCGCGACGGGCAGCCCCACGAGCGCCTGCACCGCGCGACGATCCAGCGCGTGCACCCGACGCTGCGTGCTCTTCCGCTCCGTGCCGGCAAAAGTCTCGGCGTAGCCGGACACGCTCTCCGAGTCCTGCTCGCGCCAGAGCGAATCGTCGATGGACGCCGCGTCGGGGGAGAAGGCCCAGCCCCGGTTGACCATCACGACCGTATCGTGCCCGTCGATCTTCATCGGCGTCAGCAGGTCCACCCCGGGCGACCCCTCATGCGATCGGCCGGCGAAGACCACCTCGCGGTCGTAGAGCATCACGCCGCTCGCGGCGACCCGGCGGTAGTGGCCGGCGGCCGTATCACCCGGCAAGGCGGTTACATCGGCCAGTGGCGCGGCGAGACGAGATGAGAGCTCGGCATTGAACGCGCGCTTTTCGTGCAGGCGCGA
>JBOHTH010000155.1:0-2105 GCA_050733535.1 Gemmatimonadaceae bacterium
GCGGCACGTAGCGCTCGGCGAGCTTCTTCAGGACGTGCTTCGTCTCGAACCCCTTCAGGCGGACGCTGGTGGGAATCGTCGCCGCGTATTCGATCAGCGCGCGGTCGAGGAGCGGAGAGCGCGCCTCGAGGCTGTGCGCCATCGACGCACGATCGGCCTTCGCGAGCAGCTGGTCCGGTAGATATGTGCAGAAGTCGCCGTACAGCGCCCGGTCGGAATCGTCGACACCGTCCGCGCGGTTCCACACGTCGCGGTATAGCGCGTCGGGCGAGGCATCGCCGATCTGCGTCAGGAACGACTCCGGATACGCATCCGCGCGGAAGAGGCGGAATGCGCGGTCGTAGGTGAATGCCTCGGCGGCGGATGTGCCGCCGGCGCGCGCGAGCAGCGCGAGGCGGCGGAGCGGTCCGCGGTCGCGGTCGCGAAGCGCGCCTGCGAGCGCCGCGCGCATCGACTGGGGAAGAATCCGCCGGTACCTCTCGGCGACGCGGGCGAGCATCGGACGCGCGTACCCGCCGAACAGTTCATCGCCGCCGTCGCCGTTGAGCGCGACGGTCATCCAGCGGCGCGCCGCCTGCGAGAGGTAATGGCTCGGCACCACGGACACGTCCGCCACGGGCTGGCCATAGTGCCACACGATCGCCGGGAGGTCGGCGACGAGGGCGGGCCGCAGCGTCTCCTCGTGGAGGCGCATGCCGAGGCGCTCGGTCGCAGCACGCGCGTACGAGCGCTCGTCGAACTCCGGCTCGTCGAACCCGAGCGTCACCGCCTCGATCGGCTTCGCGCTCTCGCGCGCGGCGAGCGCCGCGATCAGCGACGAGTCCACACCGCCCGAGAGGAACACGCCGACGGGCACATCGCTCTCGAGGCGCTTGCGCACCGCCTCGCGCGCGAGCGACTCGACGTGCTCGATCACCTCCGGCTCCGACTCGCGCGTCTTCGTCGCGTACGAGACGTCCCAGTAGCGCTCGATCGTGCAGGTGCCGGCATCCAACGAAAACACCAGCGAGTGTGCAGGCAGCAGCTGCGCGACGTCGCGGAAGATGCTCCGCGGCGCGGGCACCGCCTGGTACACGAGGAACGCGTCGACGGCCTGCGGATCGAGTGCGGGCGTGCCCGGCAGCAGGTCGAGCAGCGCGTTCAGCGTCGACGCGAAGTGGAGCGACCGTCCCTGATGGCGGAAGAAGAATGGCTTCTTGCCGGCGCGGTCGCGCGCCGCGAAGAGCGTGCGGCGGTCCTCGTCCCAGAGCGCGAAGGCGAACATGCCGTCGAGGCGGTCCAGGAGCCCGCGCAGCCCCCAGCGCCGGTATCCGTGCAGGATCACCTCGCCGTCGGTGTGCGAATGGAACGGGAAGTCGCGCTCGAGCTCCGTGCGAAGGTCGCGGAAATTGTAGATCTCGCCGTTGAACACAAGCACGCGGCGGCGGTCGTCGCTGATCATCGGCTGGTGCCCGGCGTTCGAGCGGTCGATGATGGAGAGACGGCGCGCGCCGAGGCAGGCGTGCTCGCCGGCCCACACGCCCGCGTCGTCGGGGCCGCGCTGCCACATGAGTTCGCGCGCGTCGACGAGCCGCTCGCGCGATTTCTCCGCGCCGTCCTGCACGAGACCGATAATGCCGCACATGTTACGGCGCGGCTCCCGCGGCCGCGGCCTCGAACACGGCGAACTGTTCGCCCGCGATGCGATCCCAGTCGTACCGGCGCGACGACGCGACTGCCGCGGCGGACATGCGCGCGCAGCGCGCGGGGTCGTCGCGCAGCACTTCGATTTTCGCGCGCAGCGCGTCCGCGCCGACCGGCACGAGCCAGCCGTTCTCATCATCGCGCACGAGTTCCTCCGTGCCGTTGATGGCGTGCGCCACGATCGGGAGACCGGAGGCAGCAGCCTCGAGCGTGACCAGCGAGAACGCCTCGTAGCGCGACGGAAACACGAACACGTCGCACGCCGCGTACCAATCCTGCGGCGTGCGCGACGGGCCGGGGAAAATCACGCGGTCGCCCGCCCCTTGCCGCGCCGCGAACGCACTCATCGCCGCGACATCCCCGGCGCCGAGCACCGCGAGCCACGCATCGCGGACCCCGCCGATCGCGGCGATCGCGTCGCG
>JBOHTH010000156.1:0-2680 GCA_050733535.1 Gemmatimonadaceae bacterium
GCGGCCCACGCGGCGGCGTGCACTGCGCGCGTCTCGCGGTTGAGCGGCTGGTGCTCCTCGAGCGCTTCACCTGCGCGCCAAAGAGCGTCCGCCAGGATCGTCAGCCTCGTCTCTACGATCTTCACCGGGCGAACCGCGTCGTCGATCACCTCCACGCCGCAGAGGCCGCATCCCGTGCGGCCAGCGAGCGCCCGTGCGCGCTGGGCCAGCCGTGCGGCAGCCTCAGTCGGAATGGTGATTGCGAGCTCCGCGCCGCGGGAATGCGTGGCGACATCCACGCGCTCGATCTCGGCGGCGGACTCGACGATCCCTTCGGTGAGTGTGAATCCGTACGCGAGATCTTCGAGGTGCTCGGGCGAGCACATCATCACCACGTGCGCGCGGCCCGAGTAGACGAACGCCACCGGCACCTCTTCTGCCACGGGCGCGCGGCCCGGGGCACTCGCATCTCCGTCGAGGCGCACGAACGCGCGTTCCCGCGCCGGCACCTCCACTGTCATCGCGTCCGGCTTCCGGCTTCCGCGCTTCCGGCTTCCGTGCTTCCGGCTTCCGCCTTCCTCTGCACAAACCGCCAGCCGAACCGCCCCTTGATGCACAGATTCCCCATCGTCACGCTGTTGTCGAGCGGCGACGTGGCCTTCACGATCTCGTTGTCCTGCACGTGCAGCGTAAGCGTGCACCCCACGCCGCAGTACGGGCAAATGGTATCAGTCGCCCTCTGCTCGCTCTCGTTCCACGACCCGTCCGCTCGCATATCGAACTCGCGCTTGGCCATCAGCGCGCCCGTCGGGCACACCGCAATGCAGTTGCCGCAGTACACGCACGCGGAATCAGGCAGCGTCACGGCGAGCTCGGTGGATATCCGCGCATCAAACCCGCGCCCGGCCACCGCAATCGCGAACGTGTTCTGGTGGTCCACGCCGCACGCCTCGACGCACTTGTAGCAGAGCACACATTTGGCGTAATCGCGGATGTACAGGTCGTTGTCGACCATCGGCGGCTGCGCGACCGTCGCGGCGAACTCCGGATTCGGCGGCGCGTGGTGCCCGCACACAGCCGCGTCGCGCACGCCGGCCGGAGCCGGCGGTGCGGGGGGACCATACCGCTCCGGTTCGCATTCGTACTCCTCGAGCAACTCGACCATCCCTGCCGTCGTCGAGAGATCCACGGATGACGCCAGCAGCTCGAGCACCATTTTCCGTGTGTGCCGCACGCGATCGTTCCCCGTGCGCACGACCATCCCGGCTTCAACCGCCCGCGAGCAGCTCGGCACGAGCACGCGCGAGCCTTCGACCTCCACCATGCACACGCGGCACACGTTCACCGGCCGCAGCGTCTCCAGGTAGCACAGGGTGGGGATTTCAATGCCGATCGTGCTGCACGCGCCAAGAATGGTCGTTCCCTCGGGCACTTGCACGGACGTTCCGTCAATCTGCAGCTCGACCATCTTCTTCGGCGCCCGGTCGGGGCGGCGAATCTGGACGAACGGCAGCGCGGCAGGTTCGACGGCGTTGGTGGTCATGCCGTCGCGCTCCCCGGTTCGCCGTACAGGGCAAGCCGCTTGATCGCGGACTCCACCGCGGAGTACGCCGTTTGCCCTAGCCCGCAGATCGATCCGTCTTTCATCGCTTCGCCGAGTTCGTCGAGCAACGCCAGCTCGCCGCGCACGCCGCCGCGGGTCTTCCCGCTCGCGATCCGGTGCAGCGCCTCTTCCTGGCGCACGGTGCCGACGCGGCAGGGCACACACTGGCCGCACGATTCATCGCGGAAAAACGCGGCGATGCGCAGCACGGCGTCGCGCAAATCGACCGTTTCATCAAAGAGCATCACGACGCCGGACCCAAGCGTCGTTCCCGTCGCGCGCGTATCCTCGTGCGTGAGCTTGAGGTCGAGTTCATCGGCGCGCACAAAGCCACCGGCGGCGCCGCCGAGCAACACCGCCTTCAGTGTGTGCCCCTCGGAAACGCCGCCCGCGAGTTGGATCAATTCACGAAGCGTGCAGCCGAACGGCACTTCGTACGTACCCGGCGTGCGCACCGTACCGCTCAGGCAGAAGAGACGCGTGCCGGTGGACTGCGCGGTGCCGACGCTCGCGAACGCGGCGCCGCCGCCGAGCACGATCGCCGGAATGTTCGCGAAGGTCTCGACGTTGTTCGCGGCCGTCGGCCTCCCGAACAACCCATGCGAGACGGGGAAGGGCGGCTTGTTGCGCGGTTCGCCGCGTTTCCCTTCGATCGACTCGAAGAGCGCAGTCTCTTCGCCGCAGATGTACGCGCCCGCACCTCTGCGGATCTCGATGTCGAAGCGGAACCCGTCGTGGTCGAGAATGCGGTCGCCGAGCAGTCCCGCGGCGCGCGCCTGGTCGATGGCACCTTGCATGCGCTCGTATGCCAGCGGATACTCCGCCCGAATGTAGAGGAATCCATGTTCCGCGCCCGTCGCGAACGCGCCGATGGTCATCGCCTCGACGATCGCAAATGGATCTTCGGTGAGCAGTACGCGGTCCTTGAACGTGCCCGGCTCCGATTCGTCCGCGTTGCAGACGAGATAGTGCGGACGCACGGCCTGTGTACGAACCGCCTCCCATTTGCGCCCGGTCGGGAACGCGGCGCCTCCGCGGCCGACGAGCTTCGACGCGGTGACTTCGCGAATCACACCTTCTGGTCCGAGGGCAATCGCC
>JBOHTH010000157.1:0-3049 GCA_050733535.1 Gemmatimonadaceae bacterium
GCGCACGCCTGATGCGATCGCCGAGCGCGAGGCCGCGAGCGCGCGGCTCACGCACGCGGTGCCGGACGGAACGGAGGGCGTGATCGTCGACGGCCTGCTCGGCACCGGCGCGCGCGGCGCGCCGCACGGTGCGATCGCGGATGCCATCGAGCGGATCGCGTACGCACGCGAGAACGGTGCTCCGCGCGTGGTCGCGCTCGACGTGCCGAGCGGTGTGGACGCCACCACGGGCGAGACGCCGGGCACGTACGTCCGCGCGCACCTCACCGTCGCATTCGGCGCGATGAAGCGCGGCCTGCTGGTGAACCGCGATGCCGCCGGTGCGATTGTCGTCGTCGACATCGGGCTCGGCGCGGGCGCGGCTCTTGGCGACGCGATCCCGCTCATGGACGCGGCCATCGTGCGCGATGCCGTGCCGCCAATCTCCGCGGCTGCGCACAAGGGAACGCGCAAGCGCCTTGCGATCCTCGGCGGCGCGCAGGGGATGGCCGGCTCCGTCATGCTCGCCGCGCGCGGCGCAATGCGCAGCGGCATCGGGATGGTGAAGTTCTATGTGGCCGGCGAGACGATTCCGATCGTCCAAACAGCCGAACCGGCGGCGATGGCCGCGCGATGGCCGCAGACCGACGCCGAGTTCAGGGCGCTGTACGACTGGGCAAACGTGCTGCTGATCGGGCCGGGGCTGGGGCTCGGCGCGTCGGTGCGGGCTCTTGCGGAACGCGCTTTGCGCGGATGGCACGGGCCCGTCGTGATTGATGCTGACGGGCTGAACGCGTTCGCGGGCGACGTCGCGTCGCTCGGGACTTGGCTCAAGGGACGCCCCGCGGTGATCACGCCGCACGCCGTGGAGTTTTCGCGCCTCGTGGGCGTTACGCCGGAGGAGGTCAACGCGCGGCGGTTTGACATCGCGGCGGAACTCGCGCGCGCGGCGAACGCGACCGTGCTGCTGAAGGGCGTGCCGACTGTCGTGAGCGATGGAACGGCGACCGATGTCTCCGCGAGCGGCACGCCAGTGCTCGCGGCTGCGGGCAGCGGCGACATACTCGGCGGCATGGTGGCGACGCTGCTCGCGCAGGGGAGCGAGGCGCGGGCGAGCGCGTCGGCCGCGGCATGGGTGCACGGGCGCGCGGCGGAGATCGCGGGCGCGGGACGGGCGCGTGGAGTGGATGTGTATGACGTGCTCACGGCGCTGCGCGAGGCGTGGCGCCTCGAGGCGCCGCCGGCGGGGCCGACTGTGCTCTGCGAGCTCCCCGCCGTCGGCGAAAGCCGTTGACGGCGTCGTGAGCGTCGATTCGAACGTCGAACTCGGCCCCGGCGGCGAGTTCGACACGATTCGCGCGATGCTCGCGCGGTGGGGGTCGCTTGCGCACGGCGTGGGTGACGACGCAGCGCTGATCGACGTACCGGCCGGATCGCGGCTCGTGGTGAGCACGGATACTTCGGTGGAGAACGTGCACTTCCGGCCCGGCTGGCTTGCGCCGGAGGATATCGCGTATCGCGCGGTTGCGGCCGCGCTGAGCGATCTCGCGGCGATGGGAGCGGCACCGCTGGGTGTGGTGATTGCGCTCACGCTCACCGACGCGTGGCGGGCGAAGGCGGTGAAGCTCGCCGACGGGTTCGGCGCTGCGGCCCGCGAACTGGGCGCGCCGATCGTCGGCGGCGATCTCACGCGCGGGTCAGAGTTGTCGATTGCGGTCACCGTGCTCGGCAGCGTGGAACGCGCGCTCACGCGCAGCGGCGCACGCGCCGGCGACGGCGTTTGGATAACCGGGCGACTTGGCGGACCGCTGCTCGCGCTGCGCGCGCTCGACGCGGGGCAGGTGCCGGCGCCAGAGCACCGCGAGCGTTTTGCCCATCCAGTTCCGCGGCTGCGCGAGGGACGCTGGCTCGCGGCGCATGGGGCTACCGCCTGCATTGACTGCTCGGATGGCGTTGCCGCGGACGCGTCGCACCTCGCGGCCGCGAGCGGCGTGCGCATCACGCTCGATCTGGCGCAGCTGCCACTCGTGGCCGGCGCGACGCCGGGCGAGGGCGCCGGAGGCGGCGAGGAATACGAACTGATTGTCTCGGCGCCGGCCACGCTCGATCACCGCGCATTTGAGCGGGAGTTCGGCGTCCCGCTGACGGCGATCGGTCACGTCGAGGCCGCCGGAGCCGGCGGTGCTGGCGTCGATACCTATGAAGGCGCGCGACGGGTGCCATTGCCCCGCGGCCACAGCCATTTTTCGGGATGATTCGTACTGCGTTTACCATGCTGGTGTTCGGGCTGTTCACGATCATCTGCGGGCTGATGGGGCTGGTTGGTGCCTTGCTGCATCTCCGCGACGGCGTCGGCTCGATCTTCGACTGGGCGATGCGCATCTGGGGCACGACCGCCACGTGGGCGAGCGGCGTGAAGGTCATCGTGCACGGCCGCCAGAACGTTGAGGGCGCGCAGCATATCATCGTGAGCAATCACATGTCGCAGCACGACATTCTCGTGCTGGCCACCGTGCTGAAGAACCTGAAGTTCGTCGCCAAGAATGAACTCGCGCGCGTGCCGTTCTTTGGCCGAGCGGCGGCGTCGGTGGGGACGGTGTACATCGAGCGGCAGAATCGGAAGAGCAGCTTCGATTCGTACAAGCAGGCCGCGGAGAAGATCAGGGAAGGCGCGTGCGTGGTCGTGTTCGCAGAAGGTTCGCGCGGCCCGACGTATTCGCTCAGGCCATTCAAGAAGGGGCCGTTTGTACTCGCCGTGCACGTGCACGCGCCGATCGTCCCCGTGGTTCTGTATGGGACCCGCGAGGTGCACCCGAAAGGCACGATCCGCGTGACCGCCGGCCAGGTGGACGTCCATTTTCTGGAGCCGATCCCGACCGAGGGCCTCTCGTACGACGACCGCAACGCCCTCGCGAAGACAGTATATGACCGCATGGCCGCCCTGCTCGTCGCAGAGTACGGGGTCGAAAGCCCCAAATGGGACCCGAGGAAAACCCCGGTGGCCAGTTAGCTTTGTAGGCCTCCGCAGTCCGCAGCGAATCGAACCCGCAGTCCGCAGCGAATCGAGTGC
>JBOHTH010000158.1:0-1609 GCA_050733535.1 Gemmatimonadaceae bacterium
GTCGAAGCAGTCGCGCTGGATGTAGTCCACGATCTGCGCTCCGATCCCACACACCTCCCACCCCTCCTCGAGCACGACGGCGCGATTGGTCTTCTTCACGCTCGTCGTGATCGCGTCCACGTCTATCGGCCGGATCGTACGCAGGTCGACGACGTCGATCTTGATCCCTTCTTTCGCGAGCTGGTCCGCGGCCTGCATGGCGACAAGCACCATCTTGCCGCTCGTGATGATCGAGCAGTGATCACCTTCGCGCTTCAGTTCGGCCTTGCCGAGCGGGATGAGATACTCCTCGTCGGGCACTTCGCCCTTGATGTTGTAGAGCATCTCGCCCTCGAGCACGATCACCGGGTTATCGTCGCGGATCGCGCTCTTGAGCAGGCCCTTCGCGTCGTACGGCGTTCCGGGCGCTACGACCTTGAGGCCGGGGATGTGCGCGAGCCAAGACTCCCACGCCTGCGAGTGCTGCGCCGAGAGCTGCAGCGCGGCGCCGTTTGGGCCGCGAAACACGATTGGCATGTTGAACTGCCCGCCGGACATGTAGAGCATCTTCGCCGCGGAGTTCACGACCTGATCGAGCGCAAGCAGCGCGAAGTTCCACGTCATGAACTCGACCACCGGGCGGAGGCCGACCATCGCCGCGCCGACGCCGACACCGGCGAAGCCGAGCTCGGTGATCGGCGTGTCCACCACGCGCATCTCGCCGAACTCCTCGAGCAGACCCTTGGAGACTTTGTACGCGCCGTTGTAAACGCCGACTTCCTCGCCCATGAGGAAGACGCGGTCGTCCTTATGCATTTCCTCGCGTAAGGCTTGGTTCAGGGCGTCGCGATAAGTGATAAGAGGCATTTCTGAAAAGCGAGTTGAATCGTTTCTTGTTGGTTAGTTAAACAGAAGTTGCTGGTACAGCGATAAACGTCGGTTAACCAACCAACAAGAAACGGGTTAACTCGTCGTTCGCAGTTTTCACCCCGACGTTGTTTCGACGAGCACATCTTCAAAGAGCGCCTCCGGCGGCGGCTCCGGGCTCGCATCCGCAAAATCCCACGCGTCCTGCACCACCGCCACAATCTCTTTCTCCACGTCAGCGATCTGGGCGTCGGTGATCTCCCCGGCGGCTTTCATCTTCGCCTCGAGCAGCTTGATCGGATCGCGCTTCTGGTATTCCTCGAGCTCCGCCTTTGTGCGGTACGTGCCGCTCACGGCGTCGGACATCGAGTGGCCCATGAAGCGATACGTGCGGATCTCGAGCAGGGTCGGCTGGTAATCGTTGCGCGCGCGTTCCAGCGCGGTGCCCATCGCCTCGCGGACGGCCATCACATCCTGTCCGTCGACCTCCGCGCTCGTGATCGAGTACGTCTCGCCGCGCTTGTACATGTCCTTGATGGACGATGCGCGCTCGATGGACGTGCCCATGCCGTACTTGTTGTTCTCGATCACGTAGATCACGGGGAGCTTCCAGAGCCCGGCCATATTCAGCGCTTCATGGAAGGCGCCATTGTTCACCGCGGCTTCACCCATGAAGCACACGATCGCCTGGTTGCCGCCGCGGTACTTGATGGCGAACGCCACGCCCGTGGCGATCGGGACGTGCCCGCCGACGATCCCGTGC
>JBOHTH010000159.1:0-15119 GCA_050733535.1 Gemmatimonadaceae bacterium
GCGCGCGTGCTCGAAGCGGCCGGGAAGGACGCCGACGCCCGAAAGATCTGGGACGACATTTCGACCCGCCCCGAGTCGCCGGCGAATCTCGAAGCGAAAGTGCGGATCGGCGAGCTCGAGGGCGCGCCGGCCAGCAAGAACTAGCGCCGGCGCGGGCAGGAGGGTCGTGCGCTACAGTTGCGACGTGCAGTTCGGGCAGCGCGTGGCCGGAATCGGTATGGCCGTCGCACAATAGGTGCAGGTCTTTGTGGTCGGGGCCGGAGCCACCGCGGTCAGCGCCGGCGCCTGAAGCCGCGCGACCATGCGCACGATGATAAAGACGCAGGCAGCGACGATGAGGAACGTGACCGTCGCGTTCACGAACAGCCCGTAGTTCATCGTGACAGCGCCTGCAGTTTTCGCGTCGGCGAGCGACGCATACGGCCCGGCCGCCTTTGCGCCCTCCTTCAACACGATGAACTTGTTGGCGAAGTCGATGCCTCCGGTGATCAGTCCGATCGGCGGCATCAGCACGTCGTCGACGAGCGACTTGACGATGGACCCGAACGCCGCGCCGATGATCACGCCCACGGCGAGATCGACAACGCTTCCTCGAAGGATGAACGCCTTGAAGTCCTTGATCATGACGGCCTCTGGTTGGTTGTGATCTGGAATTGAACGCGGAATGTATCGCGACGCGAGCGCCGCATGCCGTCAGCCGTGGGTTTTCGTCAGCCGGAGCGGTGTCTCCCAAGGGTCACGCGTAACGATGGACCCGTCGTCCCGGACGACAGGGTAGCCGGAACGCTCCAAGCTCTCGCGGGCCGCCATAAGCGTCGCGTCATCCGGCACATGGATCGTCCATTCGAGCAGCCTGGCTTCGTTCTGCGACGCCGGCGATGCGCCGGGGCCAGCCCAGGTGTTGGTGCCGAGATGGTGATGGTAACCGCCCGCGGCGAGAAAAAGGGCGCCAGGGTAGTGCCAGACGGTCTTGTCAAAGCCGAGCGCCCCTGAATAGAAAGCGGCCGCCGCCGGGATGTCGCCCACGTGGAGGTGAACGTGGCCCATTGTCGTGCCCGCAGGCATCCCGGTCCAGGGGGAGCCGCCCGCCAAGTCAATCAGCCCGCGCAGGTCGAGCGGGTCGGTCGCCATCATGAGCTCGCGCCCGGCGCGTCGCCACGCGGTCCGCGGGCGGTCTGCATACACCTCGATCCCTAGGTTGTCCGGGTCCTGCAAGTAGAGCGACTCGCTGACGAGGTGGTCTGCCGAGCCGACCCGAACGCCGGTCGTTCCGAGGTGCCCAATGAGGCGCCCGAGGCTCGGCCGGTCCGGCATGAGGATCGCAAAGTGGTATAACCCGAGCCGGCCGCCTCGCGGCACGGGTCGTGCTCCGGGATGCCGATGCAGCTCGATCAGGACTGATTCCTGGCCGTGCGGACTGAGCGTTGCGCGCTCGGCGGTTTTGTCGGTGACCCGCAGGCCGAGCACCGTTTCATAGAACTCGAGGCTTCGGCCGAGGTCCGCGACCTGTAGCTTCACGGCGCCAAGGGTGGTGGAATCGGGGAGACGGAATCCGGCCGGCGACTCGCCGTATGTGCCGGGCTCAGCGGGCTGCGGGCCGGGGGCATTGCCGAAGATGTTCTGCCTTGACACTCCCATCGATGCGCTCCAGTAACGTCAGAACAACTACGTATAATATGTATTATGTAAATCTAACAGCAGAATGCGTGTGGGAAACCATGTTCAATACCACGAACTTGCCGACAATTCTGCCAATTCGCCGACAAAGACCACCCTCGCCTCGCCCCTCAACGACGGCCTGAGCTCAGCGCCTGCGTGCCCGACCGTCGTGGTCAGGATCCTCCCGGAGCTGCTCCGGACCTTCGCTTCGGGACCGCTCAGCCCCCAGCATTCCAGCAAAACGCCGGTCGCCGCCGTGCCGGTCCCGCACGCCAACGTCTCGGCCTCGACCCCGCGCTCGTAGGTCCGCATCCGCCAGCCGCCGCCGTCCAGCTGTGACACGAAGTTCACGTTAGCACCATCAGCCAGGCTCTGGTCGAACCGCAGCTCCCGCCCCCGTGCGGCAACGTCCACTCGCTCGGCATCGTCCACCAGGACCACGAGGTGCGGCACGCCGGTGTCCGCGAATCCGATACGGCGCTCACCGGCGTGAAGCGGCAGCGCGGCGTCCGGCCGAAGCCCGCGTACCGGCTGGAGGTCGATCTCCGGCTCGTCGGCCACGAACCGCGCTGAAATCACGCCCGCATCCGTCCCGAACCTGAATCCGGCGCGGTCGGCGACGCCGAGTTCAGTTGCGAGTCTCGCACTGCAGAGCGACGCGTTTCCGCACAACTCTGCGAGGCTCCCATCCCGGTTGAAGTAGCGTATCCTAAATGCTTCTGTAGCATCATCTTGAATGAATACAACACCGTCTGCGCCGACACCGGTCGCCCGCGCGCAGAGCTGGTCGATCACCTCGGGGGTCGAAAAAACGCCCGGCGCGTCCGTCCTGGCGTCGAAAAAGACGAAGTCGTTCCCCGACCCGCTCATCTTCCAGAACTTCCGGCCGTGCGGAACGCTCACAGGCGTCCCACCAGCGCCCACCAGCGCAGCAGCCACGGAATTCGGATCGCCTCGACCATAATGCCCTTGTTCATCTTGCTTAGGCCGTGCGTTCGGTCCGAGAACACAATCGGGATCTCGACGCCCTTGAACCCTTTGCGAAACGCGCGAAAGCTCATCTCGATCTGAAAGGCATACCCGTTGGACCGAACGTCCTTGAGGTCGATTGCCGCGAGCACCCGTCTGCGAAAGCACTTGAACCCGCCTGTGGCGTCCCAGAGGCGCATCCCCGTCACGACCCGCACGTAGATGTTCGCGCCGTAACTCAGCATCAGGCGGCGCATCGGCCAGTTGACCACCGTGACGTTTCCGTCGAGGTAGCGCGAGCCGAGCACGAAATCGGCGGTTTGGGCAGCCTCGAGAAAGACTGGCAGATGCGCGGGGTCGTGCGAGAAGTCTGCGTCCATCTCGAAGATGTATTCGTAGTCGCGCCCGAGCGCCCATGCGAATCCGTCGCGATAGGCCGTGCCGAGTCCCATCTTCCCAGCGCGGCGCAAGAGATGGAGGCGCGGATTTCGCGCGCGCTCCTCCTCGACGATGTTCCCGGTTCCATCCGGCGAGTTGTCGTCGACGATCAGGATTTCGAGGCGCGGATCAGTCCCGAGCACCCGCTCAATGACGGCGCGGATGTTCTCCTGCTCATTGTACGTTGGAATGATGACGAGTGCCTTCTCCGGCATCAGGCGGTGCGCTCCTTCGGACCGGGCGCAAAGAGGCCCGCGAGCACCGCGACGATCGCCAGCGCGATGGCGGCGAGCGTGATCGTCTTCCCTTCCTTATATGTGTCGCTCGAGAAGTTGAGCTCGACCTTTTTCGCGCCGGCGGGCAGCGGGATTCCGATGAGCGTGAGGTCGGCGCGTTCGGCGGTCGCTGGCTTTCCGTCCACCGTGGCGTGCCAGCCGGGATAATAATTTTCTGACACGACGAGCGCGGACCCCTGAGGTGCCGGATCACTCAGCGTAAGCGCGATGTGCCCCGGGGCGTACGCATCGACGTGCGTCGTCATCCGCAGCGGTCCCGGAATCGTGTTGACCGTGGCCGCGGCAATCTTCGACGAGGTGTCGAAAATCGCCACGCTGTGTACCGGGAAGTTGTTGGCCTGGAACGCCTGCTCCACCGACGCGTCCGGATACTTGATCGTCACGGGCGCCACCCAGGCGAACGGGTGCTCGCCCGGCAGCTGGTAGAGCGTTACGCGCGTGCCCGCTGCGTCGGTGACCGGTCCCACCACGCGCCGTGCGCCGGGAATCGGGATTGTGTCTGTGTTGATGAGCAGGAACTCGGCGTTCAGGAGCTGCCACACCGTCGGGTTGAGATATTGATCTTCGAAGTATTGATAGCGCCCAAGCTCGTTCCCATGGTAGCCGTGGACAACACGGATGCGGTGCACCATCAGGCCGTCGCCGTTCAGGTTTGGATCGTTCACCGCCATCGGAAAGTTCGGCACGCCGAGCGTCACTACGCGGAACGGCTGGTCGATTTTCTTCAGGAACTCGACGGACGTGTCGGTGGCGTAGAGCGTCTTGGCTGGCTCGGAAAACTCCCAGTACAGCCGCTCCACACTCCACAGATCCACTACGACCAGCGCCACGAGCGCCCAGCCGGCCACACGAGGCGCGAGCTTCCCGCGCATCAACAGCAGGATTGCGGCGCACGTGAGCGCGACGAAGAGCAGCGACCGCAGCGCGCCAACCTTCACATCGGGTGCGTTGATGTCGACTCTCCCGAGCAGGTCCGGGCTGACAGCAATATTCTCGGCCAGAACCGTAAACCCGCCTGCGAGCGCGATGATCGCCACAACGACGGCGCCGGCGAGCCAGCCGTACACGTAGCGCGCGGAGAATCGCCCCGCGAGCAATCGCTCCGTGCCGAGCGCGGCCATCACCGCGATGGCGAATGTCGTGATGAAGAAAATCGTGCTCGGCGCGCGAAAGAACTTCGTTCCCGGCACGATCGCGTAGATCAGGTGGAAGAACGGCGTGCTCCCGCCCAGTGCCCAGAGCAGTGTGACGATCCCCGTGCCGAGCCAGAACCAGAACAGGCGCTTGCGTGTGCCAGTCCATCCGCCGCCGAACGCGGCAAACGCCAGAATCAGCACCACCGCGCCGACGTACTCGCTGTGAAAGTGAATGCCGTTGCGGCCCCAGTATTGATCGAGGATTCCCGAGAACTGCGGGAGATAGGTGTTGATGAGTTCTTCGACCGGAAACGAGAACTGCGTTGCTGACTGGTAGCCGAAGCCGGGTGCGCGCGGCGACCAGCTCACGTACTCACGCACCGGCACGTATTGGATCGCGCCAATCGCGCCGCCGATGATCACCGCCCCGAGTGCCATCGCCAGGCGCCGGATCGCGACGCCGCGCGCGAGCTTGTCCGCGCCAATCCCGCCGAACGCGAGGAAGATTCCCCACGCTCCACAGGTCAGCAGCAGGTACTGGAGCAGCTGCGGATGCGGCGAGAGCACCGCCAGCCCGACGACAACTGCAAACGCGCCCCACGCCCACTTTTTTCCGTCCCGCATGCACCAGGTGAGGACCAGCAGCGACAGCGGAAAGAGTGCGGATACAAAGATCTTGCCATCGTGCCCCGCCGACGGCAGCGAGCAGACAAAACCGCCCATCATATACGCCGCGCCGCCGATCAGAGACGGAAAGAATGAGAAGCGGCAGGCGTGGCGCAGGAACCAGTACGTCGCGAGTCCGCACAGGAAGAAGTGCCCGATCATTCCCCACGTCATCGCGACATCCACCGGCATGACGAGGCGCAGGAGGAACGTCGGGTAGAAGATGTCTCCGTGCATCGCCGCGACGTACGGCATGCCGCCAAAAATGTACGGATCCCACTGTGGAAACCCGCCCGTGGCCTTCATCGTGGCTGCGGCGAACTCACGAAACGAGTAGCCCGCCTTGTACTGGTCGCTCAGCGGGTTCACGAGGAACTTGCCGACGACCGCCGGATACACGAGCGTCAGCGCGCTGACGGCGTAAACGAGCGCAGCCCACGCGCTCGCGAAGCGCGGAGTGTAGCCGTCGTCGGGTATGTCGTGCGCGGCAGCTGCCTGTTTACGAGCCATTCTTCTCGGCGAGTGGGTTTCGAAGCGAGGACTTCGGACGGCGAACAGCTAACAGAATGAGGCCCGGTGTTGCCTCGATGACCGTGAGCCAGAGACGCGACGCGATGGCGAGCGCAGCGGCCTGTGCTCCGGTTTCGAGGCCGGCCGCGGCGAGGAGCGCGACGAGCGACGACTCGCGCACGCCGATTCCGCCCGGGGCGAACAGGACGATGTACCCCATCAGATACGAAAGGGTGAAAACTGCCGTGTAGTACGTGGGTCTGCCAGCGGCCCCGCCAAAAATCGCGACGGTGAAATCGTGAAACGCGAGGCCGTACAGGTTCCACGCGAGGGAGCACCCCGCAACGGCGAAGATGATCGCGAGCGGCGGGATCGCGGGGATCGGCAGATTTCTCCCGCTGACACTATTTGCGAGGCGCACCAACGGCGGGAGGAACCATGGTGACCCGAGGACGAGCACGCAGAATATGACGAGCGCCGCCGCGAGCCCGGTACTGTATCCGGTGACGAGGCGCGATCCCGCGACGAGCACCACGAGCAGTCCTGCGAGGAGGTTCACGACGTTCACGACAAGCGCCGACCCCACCGCGGCCACGCTCGACACGCCGGCCTCCTGGGCCAGCGCTCCCATCGCCCCGATCTGCCAGATCTTTCCCGGCACGTAGCGCCCGAGATTGGAGATGAACCAGATGCGTGCCGCGGTGGGCCAGGACAGGTGGCCGCCCCAGGCCACGACGATCTGGCGCCAAGTCTCGATCAGCACGACGTAGCCTGCTGCGACCCATGCCGTCGAGCGAAGGACTCGCCACCAGTTCGGATGGATCGTGTCTGGAATCGCGACGAACTGACCCCAGCTGCTCCTGACCTGAACCGCGAAGTACGCGATCGCGACCGCGAAAAACAGGAACTGGACCGCCAGCCAGAGCTGCTTACGAGTCATGCCGGGCACCCTCGTAGATGGAGGCATAGTGCGACGCGACAACATCCGGTGAATATCGTGCAAACGCGGCCGCTCGCCCAGCCTTGCCGAGTGCCGCGCCGCGGTCGCTGCGCGCAACCAGCGCGGCCATCGCCGCAGCGAGCGCGGGAACGTCTCGCGGTGGCGTGAGCACGCCCGTGCGTCCGTCGTCGATCACGTCGGTGAGACCGCCGGACCGGAACGCGATCACCGGCGCTTCACAGAGCTGCGCCTCGACGGCGACGAGTCCCAGCCCTTCGCCCTCGCTCGGAACCACGACTCCTGTCGCGGCCCGGTACAGCGCGACAAGCTGTTCCTGCGACTGCGCGCCGAGCCACCGCACGCGTGCCGTCACGCCGAGGGCGGCGGCGCGCGACTCGAGCGCGGCGCGGTCGGGGCCGTCGCCGACGACGTCGAGCGAGATGTCCGGCGCGGCAGCGGCGAGCGCCTCGAGCAGGAATGCGATTCCCTTCTGCTCATTGAGCCGTCCAACGAACAGAAAACGCCCCGCGGCACGCGCCGTGCCGTCTGGCGAGAACAGCGAGACGTTCACCGGCATCGGTGCCACCGTAATCTCGAGACCCGGAACCATCGCGGCAGCCTCGGTGCCGAGGTATGCGCTCACGGCGGTGACCGCGGCGGACTTCGCGGCAACGCGCCGGAACAGGCCCGGCGCCCACGCGGTCCGGCGCGCGAGGCGGACGTCGCTCCCATGCAGCGTCGTCACGAGCGGCCGCGACGTCAGGGAGCCGAGCGCGAGCAGTCCCGCCGGGAACCACCAGTGCGCGTGGATCACGTCCGGTTTGAACTCCAGGGCGGCGCTCCGCACCGCACGCACACCGCCGCCGAGCATTCCGGCGAGCGCCAGTTTCCCGCGAAACGATCCGGCCACCTGCTCCGCCATCGTGCCGGCGTACGCAAGCGTCTCCCAGCGGCGGGGCGCGTAGCGAAAGTGGCGCACGTCGATGCCGTCGATGATATCACTCCGCGCGAGTCCCGCGGCTGCCGGCGCAAGCACGCTGACTCTCGTGCCGTGGTGCTCGAGCGCGGTTGCGAGGCGAAGGATGAAGGCGCCGGCCAAGTCCCCGCTGTGGCGCGGGAACGAATGCGTGACGAAGAGGACGCGCACGTACGCCGGGGTCCGTTCGCTCAGCCGGTGCCGCTGCGCCGGTCGCCGGCTCGGCGACGCAGCTCCCGTTGTTCGGCGCGAAGCACCGCGATTTGCTCGCCCAGCAATCCGGTGGCAAAGAAAATGGATCCCAGTATGAGACACGTCTGTACGACGGTCCACACCGCGCGCAGGCCGATGCCTTCCACAACGAGAACGCCGAGTGCGATGAGACCGGCGAGCAGCCCGATGCCGAAGAGTCCTGCACCGACCATTCCAAACGCGAGCAGCGGCTTCCGCCCGAAGCGCAGCTCGAACCAGACCGCCAGCATGTCGAGCACGCCGATCGGAATGCGCGAGAGGCCGAACTTCGATTTCCCGGCGTGCCGTGGGTACAGCGGCACGGGGATCTCGGTGACCGTGTATCCTTGCGCCGCAGCGAGGACGATCATGTACCGGTGCCAGTCGGGGCGCGCGGGCTGGTCTTCCATAATTTCGCGCCGGTAGGCCTTCACGTTGTTCAGGTCGCGCACCGGGATATGAAAGAGCGTGCGTGAGAGCCCGTTGTAGATGCCCGAGACAAACGCTTTCTCATACTTGCCCTGCTTGAACCCCGTCACCATGTCCGACTCGCCGGCGAGAATCGGCGCGACGAGGCGCGGGATGTCCTCCGGCTTGAACTGAAGGTCGGCGGGAAAGAACACCAGCACATCGGCCCGTGCCTCGAGGAACCCGCTGCGCAGTGCGTCCGCGATGCCGCGCTGGCTGCGGTGGTGGACGACGTGCAGGAACGGATACTTCGTGACGAGCGTCGCGAGCACGGCGGCCGTGTCGTCGGTCGACCCGTCGTCGATGACGATCACCTCGTACGTTTCGGGGCGCGTGCGAAATGTCTCGTCGCAGAGCTGGAGGAACAGCGGGAGGTTCTCGGCTTCGTCCTTCGCCGGAACCAGCACAGAAACTGCGGGATGCGGATTCTCCCGAACTGCGGACTGCGGATTCTCCCGAACTGCGGACTGCGGATTCTCTATCATCATACGCGCTTCCGCATTCGCGCCGAGAGTACGCCCAGTTGCTCGCGATACTTGGCGACCGTGCGGCGCGCAATCTGGACGCCGCTCCGCTCGAGAATCTCCACGATGGCCTGGTCCGTGAGGGGGGTCTTGGTGTCCTCGTCGCCGACGAGCTTCGAGATGGTGTCCTTGATGCCGCGCGCAGAGACATCCTCGCCGTCCACCGTGGAGAGTCCGGAGGAGAAGAAGAACTTCAGCGGGAGCACGCCCCGCGGGGTCTGCGCATATTTTTCGTTCGTCACGCGGCTCACCGTGCTCTCGTGCATTCCGATCGCGTCGGCCACCTCGCGCAGGGTGAGCGGCTTGAGGTATTGCACGCCCTTCTCGAAAAACTCACGCTGCCGGTCCACGATGAAGTGCATCACCTTGAGCATCGTGTGGCGCCGCTGCTCGATCGCCTGGATCAGCCACTGCGCGGCGTTGAGCTTGTTGGTGATGAACTCCTTGCTCTCGCCGTCGAATTTCTTCTTGTCGCGCGCGATGTCCTGATAGACGCGGCTCAGCTTCAGCCGCGGCAGGTTTCCGTCGTTGATGAACACCATGTACTGGCCGTCGATTTTCTCGACCACCATGTCCGGGATGACATAGTTGTCCTGCTTGCCCGACTGCGCGAGCCCCGGTTTGGGGCTGAGCTTGGCGATCTCGTCCGCGGCACGTTGCACATCGGCCGTCGTCACGCCGACCTTTCGCGCCACGTCGCTCCAGCGGTGGGCGATAAGTTCCTGGAAGAAGTCGCGCACAATGCGCTCGGCAAGCGTTGTGGTCTGGCCGGAGTCACGCAGCTGCAGGAGGAGGCACTCCCGGAGGTCGCGCGCGCCGGTTCCGGGCGGGTCGAGGCGCTGGATAATGGCGAGCATCGCCTCCGCCTCCTCCATCGTGTAGAACGGCAGCGGCTGGTCGTCGCGTCCGGCGCTCTCGGCTGCCTTCGCGACGACGTCGTTGATTCCCTCGAGCGTCTGCTCGAGCGAGGCGGCGAGGTAGCCGTCTTCGTTGATGTTGCCGATGAACTCTTCGGCGAGCAGCAGCTGGCGCGGGTTGAGGTCGAGCAGCTTGATCTGTTCGAGGAGGTAGTCGTCGAGATGCCGCGCGCCGACCGAGACGGACTCATACTGTTCGCGATCGTCGCGCTGCTCGCTCATCCCGCCGGTCGACTCGAACCCATCGAGGAGGATGTCCTCCCAGTTGGTTTCGTCGTCCGTGTTCGCGTTCGGCTCTTCGACGGCGACATCCGGCGACGCCTCGATTTCGGTCTCGGCCTGCTCTTCGGGGGTCTGCTCCTCCTCGTCTTCCTCGAGCAGGTCGAGAAACGGATTCGTGAGCAGCTCCTGCTTGAGGTGCTGCTGGAGGTCGAGCAGCGGCATGTAGAGCATGTCCATCGCCTGATACAGGCGTGGATTGATCTTGAGCTCCTGACCGAGCCGTACGCTCTGGTGCAGCCCGCCCTTCATGCAGCCGGCTCCTGGAGCGGCGACGCGGACGAGCCCGTGTGCGCGGCACCGCCGTTCGACGGTCCGGTGTGGAAGCGCGAGCGCAGGCGGGCGGTGAGCGTCGGGCCGAGGTAGATATCCGCGACCGTGTCATCGAACACCAGGTCGCGCACGGTGCCCGATACCTTGACCTGCCCGTCGAACAGGATGTACGCGCGATCCACGATGTCGAGCGTCTGCTCGACGTTGTGGTCGGAGATCATGACGCCGATGCCGCGGTGCTTCAGGCTCGAGACGATCTGCTGGATGTCGTGTACCGCAATCGGGTCGACGCCGGCGAACGGTTCGTCGAGCATCATGAACTTCGGCTGCGTGACGAGCGCGCGCGTAATCTCGAGGCGGCGCCGTTCCCCGCCGGACAGCGAGAACGCCTTGTTTCCGCGCAGATGTTTGATGTTCAGTTCGTCGAGAAGGCCTTCGAGGCGCGCTTCGCGCTCTCTCCGGGGAATGTCGAGCGTCTCGAGGATCGCGAGGATGTTCTCCTCGACGGTCAGCTTGCGGAACACCGACGGTTCCTGCGAGAGATAGCCGATGCCGCGCCGCGCGCGGCGGTACATCGGCATGCCCGTGATGTCTTCGTCGTCGAACACGATCCGCCCCTGCTGAGGCGGGATCAGGCCGACGATCATGTAGAAGGTGGTCGTCTTCCCCGCTCCGTTCGGCCCGAGCAGGCCGACGATCTCGCCCTGCTTGACGTTCACGGAGACGTCGTTCACCACGTTGCGGCGGCGGTACGACTTGACCAGGCCTTCCGCGCGAAGCACGCTGTGGCCGTCGACCTTTGGCGCGGCGGCGACCCGGCGCGGCGACGTGGCGAACTCGCCCGTTTCGCGCAGTGCCTGCGCGAGCTGGCTGCGCAGGGCGCGGGCCGTGCTCCACAGCGGCGGCGCGATCCGCAGGCGCGCATGTACGGGATCGCCACTGACCGCGTCAATCGCCCCGGTCCCGACGAGACGCGGAATCACGACGTTTGCCAGGTGGAACCGAACTTCGTCGAGGCTGAGGCGTCCGGCCTCGGCGTCCGCGTCGCGTCCCTCGGCGCGGATCGCGGCAAGGTAGTCCGTGCGCAGGCCCAGTGCGACGTCGTGGAACAACGCCGACCCGTCCTCATCTGCGAGCCGCACGAGCGCGAGCAGCGCCAGCGCGGCCGACCGGTCCTCACCGGCGTATCGCTCGGTGATGGCGCGCACTTGCTCGCTGACGCCGGGAACGCCTTCGCCGATCACGGTTTCCTCTTCTCCGCCGGCTTCTTCACCGGCTTGCCCGCTGTCGAGTCATGCGCGGGGGACTTGGTGGTGTCCGCCGCGAGCTCTTCATAGATCCCCTCCACATGCCCCTGATAGCGGATTTGATAGACCTGCCGCTGGCGGAATGTTGCCGTGACCGTGTCCGCGAGCGTGTAGTTCACGTTAGGCCGATCGGTCTTTGGCTCGCCGTTGCGGGCGACCTGGTAATACGACTTCGCCGGGATTGCGGGCGTACCGTACGCGATGATCGTCTTGATTGGCGGCTGCTTCACCGTGTCCGCGGCCGTGAGCGAATCGAACTCCGCGATGACGGTGTCGCCTTCGAGGCGGTCAAGTTTCTTGGCGACGATCTTGAGCGAATCCGGGTGGCTCTCCGCGACCGCGCGGCCCACCGCGCGCATCATGCGCAGCGTCTGGCCGGGCATCTGTACGTCGATCGAATCGGCCGTGATGTCGCGGTCGCTCGAGTGCGCAAACGCGCGCGATTTTCCCCATGCGTACGCCCGCTGGAGCTTCTGCGCCGAGACCCGGAGGTCAATCGTGTCCGCCTTGAGTGTGATGTCGTCGCTCGTCGCGAGGCCATGCCCGAGGCTCTTCACGCGTTCGACTTCGTGCTGCTTCGAGTAGACGTCGATGATGTCCCCGTCGAGCGTGAAGTGCCGGTCTCCGCGTCCGACGACTTTCGGCGTCTGCATGAGGCGGGCGAACTCCGTGTACTTGTCCACGAAGGCCGAGTCACTTGTGGAAAGCAGGTCCGGGCGCTCGATGACCACGACACCCTTCGCGAAGATCAGCGAGTCGTTGTCCATCACGATGCGGTTCGCCTGCACGTTCACGGAATCTTTCGAGTCCTTGCCTGCATCCTGTGGGCTCACCCAGATGTTCGACCGTGGTTCGGCGAGCAGGTGGGATTGTTTCCGGATGCCCTCCGCTGGCCGCAGATACTCGGCCCATGGACCCGTGAACCGCGTGCCCGTGTTCGTCACGCCGACTACATGCCCTTCGGCTACGAGGCGTTCCTCACCGGTGTAGTAAGTGATGCGGTCGGCGTCGAGCTTGAGCCGTGCCTCGGTATAATGGACGTGACCGATGAGGATGAGCAGCTTCTTGTCGGCGTAGTGCTCGGCGCTGTCGGACCGCACCCGCTGGTCGGTGCCCTCGCACCAGGCGTTCATTCCGCCGCCGACCCACGTGGTGTCTTTCCCGTGCATCGTCGTGCGCGTCGTGTACTGGCCGTTCACGACCACGCCGGTGTCGCGCACAACGCATTCCTTCGCCGGCCCCTGCGCCGCAGCGTGCACTCCGCCCGGTGCGCGTGCCGCCGGCGCGGTGGCTGCGACGGCGAGCGCGAGGACGGCGGCGAGCGGCGGGCGCATGGTCACTTCGGGATCTCGACGGGCCCGGCCTTGCCGCTGATCAGCTTCACGACGTGCACGCTGTTCAGGTCGGGGTCGGACGTGAAACCGATGCCGTGCACGACGCGGCCGTCGGGGTCCGTCATCGTGAACACCGAGTCGCTGGACACGAGGTTGAGGCGGTTGTCGTACCGCACGAACGGCGTCTCGAGGCGGCGTCCGTCGACCGCCGTGATGACCACGTTCCCGCGTGCCTCGAGCAAGTTGAGCCGCTGGTTGTACAGTCCCGTCCGCGAGGTCATCAGCGCATTGCGCAGCCCCTGCGAATCGAAGAAGACCGCGTTCACGACACGCATGTCCGTGCGCGTGTTCTCGTCGAAGAAGTACGCGGTGTCGGAGTGGATCTCGGCGCGATTGAGGCCGCGATCCGTGATCAGCATGCGCTGGCCGTAGAGCACCTGGTCCGCGGAATCGGCGATCGTCATCGTGCTCGCGGCGATCGGAGGACCCTTGTCGTCGGTGCAGGCGCAGAGCAGCGCCGTCGCCAAAAGGAGCGCCGTTCTCATGCGGCGCCAGCCCGCATGAGGTCGTGCAGGTGGATGACCCCCACGACGCGCGACGCGGTGTCGACCACCGGCATGGAGATGATCCCGGCCTGCTCCATGCGATACACCACTGCGCTGCCGAGTTCATCCGGCCCCGCCACCTTGGGCGTGCGCGTCATGACGGAGTCGACGCGAGCCTTGAGGAAGTCGGCTTCGCGTTCCATGAGCCGCGTGAGGTCCCCCGTGGTGATCACGCCCTGAAGTACGCGGGTATCGTTCGCGACGATCGCAATCCCCCGCCGTTCGGCCAGCTGCACCACGGCCTCGCGCATCGTCGCTCCGGGTCCGAGAATCGGGAGGTCGTCCGCCAGCATCACTTCGCGCACCGCCATGAGCAGCCGTTTTCCGAGCGCGCCGCCCGGGTGAAGCCGCGCGAAATCCTCGCGGCGAAATCCCTTCACTTCGAGCAGCGTGACGGCGAGCGCGTCGCCGAGCGCCAGCGTGGCGGTCGTACTGGTCGTGGGCGCGAGATCGTGCGGGCACGCCTCTTCGCGCACGGAGGCATCGAGCCAGACATCCGAGTGGCGCGCGAGCGTGGACGCGCCCTCACCCGCTATGGCGATGGTCCGTACCCCCAGCCGTTTGAGCTGTTCCAGCAGCGGAAGGAGTTCCTGTGTCTCGCCGCTCTTGGAGATGAGGATTGCGACGTCGCTGCTCGACACGATGCCGAGATCGCCGTGCACGCTGTCCGTCGGATGCAGAAAGGTTGCGGGCGTTCCTGTCGAGGTCATCGTCGCCGCGATTTTTCGTCCGACCAGCCCCGACTTTCCCACCCCCGCGACGATCACGCGGCCCTTGCTCCCGGCGATCAGCTCCACCGCGCGCGCGAATCCCTCGCCGACGCGGTCGGCGGTCTCGGAGAGCGCGTCGCGCTCGAGGCGCACGATGCGCCGTCCGCGCTCGATGATCTCGTCGCGGGTCACGCGGTTTTTCCCATGGCGGCCACGGTCATCGGTGCGCCGCGCCCCAGACGTCGATGGCCTTCGCAACGAGCGTGTTGAGGTCGCCGAGCGAAATCATGTTCGGCCCGTCGCTGGGCGCGTGCGCGGGATCCGGATGCGTTTCGAGAAAAAGCCCGTCGGCTCCCGCGGCGAGCGCGGCGAACGTGAGCGGCGGAATCATCTCGCGTACGCCGCCACTGCTGCCGCCCGCGCCCTTCCCGGGCTGCTGCACGGAGTGCGTGCCGTCGAACACGACGGGACAGTGCGTTGCCTCGCGCATGCGCGCGAAGTTCCTCATGTCCACCACGAGATCGCCGTATCCGAAAAACGTGCCCCGTTCGGTCACGGCAATGTCGGCCGCAGCGTCGTGCTTTGCGCCCTTGCGGCCTTCATTCACTTTCTTCACGGCGCCGACCATTCCATCGGGCTGCAGCCATTGCCCCTTTTTCACATTCACCGGTTTTCCGGTCGCGCCGGCGGCGAGCAGCAGGTCTGTCTGCCGGCACAGGAACGCGGGGATCTGCAGCACATCGGCGACCTGTGCAGCCGCCGCGCACTGCTCGGGGAGGTGCACGTCTGTCAGCAGCGCGAGACCTGTCCGTGCGCGCACGCGATCGAGCGCAGCGAGTCCTTCGTCGAGTCCGGGGCCCCGGTGCGCACCGGAGTTGGAC
>JBOHTH010000160.1:0-6123 GCA_050733535.1 Gemmatimonadaceae bacterium
GCTTGCGCTCGCGATTCTGACCGCGGGCCCGATGAATGTCTGGATCATTGCGCTGGTCGCGTTCCTGATGATCGGGCCCTACTCGTACTTCGCGGGCGCGATGTCACTCGACTTTGGCGGGCGGCAGGGGAGTGCGACCGCATCAGGTTTCATTGACGGCGTCGGCTATCTTGGGGGCGTGCTCGCGGGGAGCAGCGTGGCGAGCGTCGCGGTCACGTGGGGATGGCGGGGGGCATTTGCGGTGCTCGCCGCTGTGGCGCTGATCGCGAGTGTGGGCGCCGGCGTTTATCTCCTCCGCCAAGCGCGTGTGCCGCACAAATGACGCGTACCTATGGACGGACTACCGCGACGGGACCACTGCGCTGGGTCGTCGTGCCGTCGCCCAGCTGACCGTTGCCGTTCAGCCCCCAGCAGTACGCCGCGCCCGCGCTGGTCAGGCCACAGGTATGAGCCCCTCCGGCGGACAGCGCCGTGAACGACAGCGAGCCGACGACCTGACCAACTCCCAGGCTGCCCGTCGTGCCCGTGCCCAGCTCGCCGAACGCGTTGGCGCCCGCGCAGTATGCTGCTCCTGCGCCCGTGAGGCCGCACGTGAACCCGGATCCCGCCGTCAGCAAGACGAACGGAGTCGTCGTCCCCAAGCCGCCCATTGTCCCGTTCGCAAATCCCCAGCAGATCGGCGCACCCGCGGTGTTCACACCGCACGCGTGCGAGTAACCAACCGCGATGGCAGTGAACACGGCGCCGCTATTGGACAGCGTAGGCACCGAGCGATTCGTCGTGGTACCGTCCGCCACCTGACCGTCCGCGTTGTTGCCCCAGCAATAAGTTGCGCCGCCGGTCGTCAGCCCGCACGGACTTCCTTCGGCGAGTACCGTCGCAAAGGTGAGGCCCCCGGACACAGCGCTCGGGACGTGACTGTCGGCGAGTGTTCCGTTCCCAAGTTGGCCGGAGATGTTGAACCCCCAGCAGTATGCGGCGCCTGCACTCGTCCGGCCGCACGTATCAAACAGTCCGGCTGAAAGCGACGCGAAAACGATTCCGCCGGAGACGGCGACCGGCTGCGATCGGCTAACGGTTGTGCCGTCTCCGATCTGGCCGTATGTGTTATCGCCCCAGCAGTAGGCCGCGCCAGAACTCGTCAACCCGCAGGTGTGCTGCACGCCGGCCGCCAGCGAGGTGAAGACCAGACCGCCGTGGACGGCAACAGGTGTCAGGCGTTGGGTTGTCGTCCCGTCCCCGAGCTGGGCAGAGCTGTTGAAACCCCAGCAGTAGGCCGCGCCGTTGCTGGCCAGCGCACACGCGTACTGCTCTCCAGCCGCAACGGCGATGAACGGGAACTGCAGGAGGATGCTCTGCGTCGCTGAGACCAGCCCGATCTTGCTGAATGTCAGCGTGTAACTGGTGCTGGCGGTGCCGCTGATCCCAACGCTCGTGAACGTCGCGACGCCGCCAATCGCCGTCGCGGTCGTGGTTCCAGCCATCGTCGCGCCCGCGCTGACGCTCGCCGTGATGACACTGCTGCTGTCAATCGTGATCCGGTTGCCCTGCGCATCTTCAATGGCGACGACAGGCTGAACGGCGAACGCGCTGGCGCTCACTGCACCGACCGCGGTTGTCGTCAGCACGAGCTTGTTCGCGGCGCCCGCCGTCGGCACGATGTTCTGCGTTGCGGATGTGAGCCCGGTCTTGCTGAAGGTCAGCGCGCAGCTCGCTCCTGCGATGGCGCTGACGCCGACGGTCGTGAACGTCGCGACGCCGCCTACGGCCGTCGCGGTCGCCGTGCCGACGACTGTTGCGCCGGCGCACGCCGTCATCGAGACGACGGTGGTATTGTCGGTCGTCTTGGTGTTGCCGCCCGCATCTTTGACGGCAACGACCGGCTGCGTCGTGAAAGCGGCGCCGCTTGCCGCGCCCGCCGCGCTCGTCGTCAGCACGAGCTGGCTGGCGGCCCCGATCGAAACTGTGATGGTTTGTGTCGCGGACGTCAGCCCGGTGTGCGCGAAGGTCAGCGTGTAGACCGTTCCTACGGTGCCCGCAATGCCGACCGTCGTGAATGTGGCGACGCCGCTCACCGACGTCGCGGTTGCGGTGCCTACCACGCTTGCACCGAGGCTCACCGTCATGGTGACCACCGTGCCATTGTTGCTCGTCACGGTGTGACCCGACGCGTCGCGAATGGCGACAACTGGCTGTGTGGTGAACGCAGCCCCGCTGACAGCGCCGCTCGCGCTCGTGGTCAACACGAGCTGCGCCGCCACCGGCGCCGCGGACGACGATTGATCACACGAGTTCGTGGCAGCCGCGCCCCAGAAGTGCTGCGCGAACGTCAGGAGCGGCGTGCACGCCGATTCCGGACCTTCATCTATGGTTCCGGTGGGCGTACCGCTGGGATTCGTCGCGAGGCACTCGGAATCTCCGTTGCAATTCCAATGGTAGTACCAGTCTCCGTTGCCGCCCCCGTTGCTGCTTCCAGTCGGCCCTTCCTGGCACCCCGCCAGCGAGATAATGGCGCCGAGTGTGATGGCTGCCAGTGTGATTTTCGCAGCGCGGATTAGCGGGTTCATCGTTGGGTTCCATTGAGGATGGGCACGGCACTAGTGGGCCTCGCGGACGCCAAAGAGACGACGATTCATTGCTCGTATCGCATCGTGCGACGCGCTGGAGCATGGACGATGAGTCACGAGAGCCATTCAGTCGTATATTGACCGCGCAGGCAACGGGCGATCCACTTGCCTCAACCAATTGACCATCTCCATGCCACACGATTAGCGCGATGACGGTAACGGCCAGGGTCGCTCTCCTCGCGATCGCTCAGAGCGCGCTGTGGGTTGTCGGCGCGCGCGCTCAATCCGCGGGTGACGATCTGCCGCCCGGATTCCGTTCGCTCGCAGGCGTGACGCTCAACAGGGATAGCGCCGCCACGATCCGCGCGAAGCTGGGGACTGCGCGAGAGCGGCGCAGCGGCGCGGGGCGTGATGCGCTGACCGACTGGTGCTACGTTCCGGCAGATGGGCCGGACCGCACGGTCCTCGACCTGATGAGCGATGCCAGCGACATGGGAACGCCAGGCCAGGCACTGAATGTGTTTCGGCTTCGCGCAGACGCGCCCGCCGAGGAACGACGAGGCTGCGCGCCACTGCCCGCTTCGGCTCAGCTTTCAACTCCGGCTGGCCTGCGTCTGGGACTGCGTTCGTCGGAGGTTCAGGAACTTCTCGGCGCCCCAACGCGGCAGACCGCGGACTCCCTGAGTTACAGTTTCGAAGCGAAGGAGTTCTTGCGGCCCGACAGTCCAGAATATCAGATGTGGAACACGCTGGAGAATCGGGAATCGTGCTTCGACGCCGGCCCTCCTTACGCGAACATTGAGGCCGCGGTCATCGTGTTGATTCGCGACGGACGGGCTGTCGAGATTCGCGTGGAGCGGTACGATCGATCCGTGTGCTGATCCACGAGCGGCGCGCCTGACAAGACTATCCGTCCGGCGGCGCCCTCCAGCGTCGTTCCGGATGGCCGATCAGTGCGGCCGAACCGCAAGTCCGACAATCACGGCGATGCTCGTCCGGCTTGTGCCGAGGCCATTCTTGTCCTTCGACGAAAGGTCGAAATCGAGTTCGTACCGGCCGCAAACGGTCTTGATGCGCGAAATTTCGCCATTCAAGTCTGCAGGGCGCAGTTTTACGGGCGACGTCACGCACGGCTCGAAAGGCTCGCGTCGCGCATCTCTCATCGCCGCGGTGTAGACATCGGCGATGTCGCTGCCGTCGCCGAGGTCGTAATACTTGATTATCGAAGAAATGAGTCCGTCTTTCACCGAAACTGAAGCCACGTTAGTCTGCGGCAATTTCTCAGGCCCTTCATTCATCGGCACGACCCACGTCGATACTGTGTCCAAGATTCCAGTGGCGATGTCGTACGAGTGGAGTCTCCCAACGCTGAAGCGCAAAGAAGCCACCCGATCACGATGAACGCGTTACGCATAGGACACCCGGGGCTGGGGAGAAAGCCATGCACGAGTGGGGCTACCATACGCTACCCGCATAGACGGAGCCACGTCATCCGGCCCGCGGCGGGCCGGTCGAATCCCGCCGTCCCGCAAGGTTAGTTGCTCCGCGCGCCGATGTCGCGCAACTTCGGTGTCTATGCGACCGCCTGAACCGCCGGCCGGCAGCCTCAAGCGGTGGCATGGAAGGCTCGGTATCCTTTCCGCGGCCATCCTTCTCGTTGTCGGTGCTGGATACGTTGTGCGGCGCACGCTCTTGCTAGACATCGCAAGAGTATTTCTCGATCGGGACGCGGCCCTCGTCGCGCAGGAAAAGTCAGACGGCGCAGCGATCGTCTTTGCAAAATTGCCGCGGCCATGGGTCGCTCCGCTCAAGAACGTCATGAATCCGATGTGGAAGCCCATCGCAGCGGAGGGTGTCAACTACTACACCTTTGCCGGGCCCAGCAATCTGATTCGGTCATACAGCGAGCGTTCCGACCCCGCCTCCCCCTACTATCAGGCATGGGTGGGTGCCTACGTGACGAAACGGCGTGACGGCACGTTACCCCAGGACTTGACGGCGTGGGCCAGGCAAGTGACCGAGCTCGATCAACGGTCCTGGCTCGCTGCGATGGGCGATCCCGCGCCGCTCGCCGAGTCGGCTCCCCCTTCCGGCGTGGGAAACATGGTCGTCGACGGCCGCACGGTGGAGCTGTGGCACGGTACCATGCGCAGTCATAGCGACCTCAGCGAACGCGCGAATACGCCGCTGGCGACGCTGGTCGGAATGCCAGCCAAGTCGTCCTGGCCGCCTGGGGCCAGCTCGTTCCACGACGTGACGCTGGACGGCTACTTTGTTTGCTGGTCCGACACCAATCGACGCGTGTCCGTCGTCGTCTACGGCGTAGCGCTGCTTCCCGTGGACCACCCTGCGACGGGAAGTCATGCCCATCGTGACATCAGAGGCGAGCTATTGGGCTTGATGAAGACCGCTGCTGTCAAAGCGGTCAAGTGAAACTCGGCAGCATGCGGCGACCCCTCCTGCGCGGTTCCGCGCGCGAAAGAAGCGTTGAACCGCGCCTTCACCCCAGCATCTCAAACCCCGCCGTCGCAAAGTGCCGGTCGAACGTGAGCGCCCTCGGGATCCGCTCTCGCCGCATCACCTCAAAACTCACGGCGTCGCAAAGCGAAAACTCCTGATCTTTGAACGCGCGAATCCACCGCGCCACCGCTGACGAAACCAGGTCCGCGTCAGCGTAGATCACGGCGTGCGAAGGACTCGAGAGCGCGGCCTCGAGAAACGTCTGCGCGTCGCGTGTGCCGCGGGTCCGCAAGATGAGGGTGTGCATCTCGGCGACCACGAGGTCGGTCGTCACCAGGGCCGTGCCGCTCGTGCGCGCATCGGCGTACGCGCCGGCCGCGACTGCGTGTCCGCGTTCTTTCGGCGACATCGCCGCAAACCAGCCGGCGGTGTCGAGGAATATCGCCCGCACTACCGCTTGCCCTTGTCGTGGCGGTCGAGAAAAGTCGAGGCCAGATGTTTGTCGTGCTCTCGCGCGATGTCCGAGGGCGTCCCGGTGGGCCAGCGCGCGTCGGCCATCTCGCGCATGAACGCGAACATGGGATCATCGTCGCCGAGGAGGTCTGCGCCCACGCGGCGAAGTCCGCGGCGCAGTACTTCGGCTTTCGACAGGCCCGACTTTTCTGCCGCGCGCTCGAGGAGATCGCGGTCAGAATGGTCGAGATAAACCTGAACCGGCTCGCGAACGCCGGACGGCGGCTTTCGGCGTTGTGTCATGAGTCATCTACAGTGAGGACATGTACATGTTACATGTACACAAAAGATGACGCAAGGCGGTCGTGCCGCGGATGGAGGGCCAGTCTGGTACAACGTGAACCGCCAACGGCGCGAGTAATTGGCTTGCGTGACATGCGTTGGGATTGGAGTTCTTGGTCAATGGCTCCGGGACGAAATCCTCGCGTGTCCCATAGCCAAAAACCAATTACCCCAATCCCACGACTTCTCACTCAGAGCGCAGACCACGAAACAGGCGTCGTCCGCGTCTTGACACCGCCGGCGGAGCCCGATATCATCACCTCACAATCGAAGCGCTACGTGGTCTTTTGCCGCCTATTGC
>JBOHTH010000161.1:0-7208 GCA_050733535.1 Gemmatimonadaceae bacterium
AGTTCCGCCGGTGCAACTTGGTATCCCTTGTACTTGATGAACTCTTTCCGGCGGTCGACGATATAAAAGAATCCGTCGACGTCGGCATAACCGACATCACCGGTATGCAGCCAGCCATCGGCGTCCACCGCCTGCGCCGAAGCTTCAGGGTTGTTGAGATACCCGAGCATCACCTGCGGGCCGCGGATGAGCAGTTCGCCGTGCTCTCCGGGAGCGGCATCCTGTTTTGTGATGAGATCGACGATTCGGCACTCGGTGTTGGGCACGAGCAGCCCGCACGATCCGCCGCGCGTGAGCGCCGGATCCTCCGGAGTGAAGTGCGTGACCGGGCTCGCTTCGGTCATCCCGTAGCCTTGCTTCACCAGGCACCCGATTCGCGCCGAGCACGTCGCCTCCAGCTCGGCGCCCATCGGCGCGGCGCCCGACGTCACGAACTTCAGGCACGAGAGGTCGAACAGGTCCACCATCGGGTGCCGCGCGAGCGCGAGTGCGATCGGCGGAACGAGATACGCGCGCTTCGCGCGGTACGTCGCGGTGAGCCGCAGATACTGTTCGAGATCGAAGTGCGGCATCGTCACCACGCACCCGCCTTTCCGCAGCACGCCGCAGAGCACGACGAGCATTCCATAGATATGATAGAACGGCAGCACGCCGACCAGACAGTCGCCGGCCTCCGTGCTGTCGATAAAATCGATCTGCGCGAGGTTCGCCACGAGATTGCGGTGCGAGAGCATCACGCCCTTGGGCAGGCCGGTGGTGCCGCTCGAATACGGCAGCGCGACGACGTCGCGTGCGGGATTCACGGCGGATGCCACGGGCGTGGTGTCCGAACCGTTGGCAAGAAACTCCGCGAACGGCGTGCATCCCGGCGCATCGTCCCATACGATCACCTCGGCGATTCCTGCCGCCGCGGCCGCCACACGCGCTTTCGCCGCGAGTGCCGGTGCAGTTACGACGATCTTCGCGCCAGAATCCGTGAGTTGGCGGGTGAGTTCGTCGGCGCCGTACATCGGGTTTGCCGTGGTGTTGGCGCCGCCGAGTTCGGCGACCGCAAAGAACACTGCGGCGTATTCAGGAACGTTCGGGCTGTAGAGGCAGAGCACGTCGCCCCGCTTGAAGCCGCGCGCGCTGAGCGCCGCGCGGCAGTGATCGATCATCTCGCGCAGCGCGCCGTAGGTCAGCGTGCGGCCGCTTGGCCCGTCGATCAGTGCGGGCCGGTCAGTCCACGTCTTGGACCGGGCGAACACATAATCCCCGAGTGGGCAGTCGGGGATTGGAACGTCCGGGAATCGGCTACGGAGGATCATTGGGGATAGTGGGAGAGATGAGTATGAGTCGGAGGGAAGAGTTGGAGCACGCGAAGTGGGAGTTTGAGAGCGAGAGTGAGACAAAGTGGGAGTTGAGTGCGAGTGGGCGCAGAGTGAGGGCGGCTCCCACTCACACTCAGCTCCCACTCTGTCTCACTCTCGCTCTCAAACTCCCACTTCGCGTGCTCCAACTCATCCCTCCGACTCATACTCATCTCTCCTACTCCCACTCGTCCTTACTTGACCTGCAGCATTCCCCTCAGCCGAATGTCTTTCGACGACCGGCCGATCATCACGCGAAACGTGCCGGTCTCAACCACACTCCGCAACTTGGCGTCGAACAAGCTCAGCTGGTCATGCGAGAGGATGAACGTCAGCGCGCGGGATTCACCGGGCGCCAGGTGCACGCGCTGAGAACTCTTGAGCGCGATGAGCGGCTGCGCCACGGATGAGACCTCGCGGTGCAGGTACAACTCGACAACCTCGTCACCGGCGACTGTTCCCGTGTTGCGAACCGTGCAGCGCACGGTCGCCGACCCGGCCGGCGCAATGATATCCGGCTCGATCGACAGGCGTGAATAATCGAACGTCGTGTAGCTGAGACCAAATCCAAACGGGAACTCAGCTTGCCCAGTGCCGTCGAGATAATCGTCGCCGCGGCCGGTCGGCTTGTGATTGTACGTGAGCGGCAGCTGGCCTTCCGACATCGGGAACGTGATCGGCAGCCGCCCGCTCGGGTCGTGGTCGCCGAACAGCACGTCCGCGACGGCCTCGCCGCCCGCCTCGCCGGGATACCACACGTCGAGCACCGCACCAACCCGATCGATCCAGTCGCGCATCGTCACGGCGCTTCCGCCCACGACTGCGACCACGACGGGCTTTCCCGTCGCCGCGACGGCTTCAATCATTTCTTCCTGATGCCCTGGAAGCTTCAGAGAAGCGCGATCGCGAAACTCTCCCTCCTCGATCCCCGGCACGATCACCACCGCATCGCTCACGCGCGCGACCTGCACCGCGCTGTCGATCTTCGCACGCCAGTCACCGGGAACGCCGTGGCTCCAGACCAACTTCACGCGCGCGTTCCCTGTGCTCTCGAAGTATTCGAGGCGGATATCATACTCGCGGCCGGCTTCGAGTTGCACGTCCTTCAGATGCGACCCGTACGATTTCTTCTGCCAGTCATCGATCAACAACGCGCCGTCGAGATACAGACGATACCCGTCGTTCCCCTCGACGCCGAGGCGCACGGTCTCCGTCGCCGGGGCGACGAGCTTTCCCGTCCATCGCACGGAATACCAGTCGAACGGAATCCCGCGCGCCGGCGAGTTGAGCGTCCAGCCGAAGTCGACGCGCTCATCCTGACGCTTCACGCGCGGCGTCCCTTCAAGCCTGTTGTTGTCGAAATACTCGGCGGCGAGCCCCGGCGTGCGCTTGCCGCCGGCGACGGTCACAAGGTTGGCGGCAGGGACGGGCACGTACTCCACGGCGAATCGGCCCGGCCCTGGTGCGTAGCGAACGTCCACGCCGGCGCCGAGTTTCGCGCGAATACCGGCGAGGATCGAGAGCTTGTTGTTTCCCTCGCTGCTGTAACCGCCGAGCCGCGCTTCGTCCGCGTCGGTGCCGATCACGGCGACCGAGTGGACGTTCTTCCTGAGCGGCAGCGTGGCGCTGTCGTTCTTGAGCAGCGTGATCGACGCGCGTGCGGCCTCGAGCGCGAGCGCGCGGTGCTCGGGTGACCCGCCGCGGCGTGCGGCTTCGTCGGGATCGACATACGGATGGTCGAACAGGCCGAGCTCGAACTTCAGTTTGAGCACGCGCGCCACGGCGCGATCAACTGCGCGAGGGTCGACCATCCCGCGTTCGAACGCCGGCCAGAACTGCGTGTACTGGCGCACGTTCGACTGGAAGATCACGTCGAGGCCGGCCTCGATCGCCTGCTTGGTGGAGATGAGATTATTCGGGCTCGTGAAGTGGAGCACCTGCGCGCCGCCCGTCGCCGCCTGATCGCCGATCACAACGCCGCCAAAGTGCCAGTCGTCGCGCAGCACTTTCGTGAGCAGCCACTCGTTCGCCGTGGCCGGCACGCCGTTGACCGAGTTGTACGACGCCATCACCGAGCGCGCGCCGCCTTGCTGGATAGCGGCCTTGAACGGCGGGAAGAACTCTTCGTCGAGCAGTCGCTCGTCAAAGTCAATTGGATAGCTGTCGCGCCCGCCGTCGCCGACGTTCGCTATGAAATGTTTGGGCGTCGTCACAACGCCCATCTGCTCGAACGGGCGCACGAACGCGAGCGCCATCGCGCTCGAGAGCCACGGATCTTCCCCGTACGTCTCCTCCACGCGCCCCCAGCGAACATCGTTCGCGATGTTGATCACCGGCGAGAGCACCTGTCGCACGCCGCGCGTACGCGACTCGGTCGCGATCGCGGTCGCCACGCGGCCCATCAGCGCCGTGTCCCACGTGGCCGCGAGCGCTATCGCCGCCGGAAACGCGGTCGCGCCCCTTCCATACAATCCGTGCACGGCCTCTTCGAACGGGATGATCGGAATCCCCAGCCGCGTGCTGTCCACGAAAAAGCGCTGCATCGCGTTGAGCTTCACGGCCATCCGTCGCGCGGCGGCGCCCGGGTCATCGGCCGGCCGCGCTTCGCCGTGCTCGCGAACCTGCAGGCCGAACACGCCATGCCTATAAACTGCGGTTCCGCTGTCGAGATCCCCCGGCACCATCCAGAGCTGCCAGAACTTTTCCTCCAGCGTCATACGGCCGAGGAGATCGCGCACGCGCGCGGCAGTTGGGAGCGCGGCGTTCTTGTACGCAGGCTGTTGCGCTCCAAGCGCGGCGCCCGCGGCAAGCAGAGGGAAGCTCAGGATGAGCGCGAGCCGCCGCACCGAGTGCACCCGATCAGAACTTTTCAGGGTCGCCAAGCGGTGCGGCCGCGAGGTCGTCGGGCAGGAGATCGAGATTCGCGCGCGGATTCTGCGTGAGCCGCAGCGGCCACTGTGTGCCGTACGTGAATCGCCGCGATCCGATCGTGCGGAACAGCTTCGCAAGATGATCTTCCGGCGGGCCCCAGATCCACGAGATGTCCCAGAGCACCCGCTCTTGTTCGGCGGGCGTGAGGCCCCAGTGCACTTCCTCGATCATCTCGCGGCTGGCCGCGGTCACCACCAGCCGCACACCGCTCCCCGCGCGCGCGAGCGAGCGGATTGCCGCCGCCGAGAGATCGCCGGCCACATCCAGCGGATGGCGCTGACGGAGATCTTCGAACTTCACCGTGAGCACGAGCGGCAGCTTTGCCTCGCCGCACGCGACCGCAAGCTCAGCCATCGACGAATCGTGCGGCCCGAGCTGCCACTGCGGAGGATACGCGCGGACGGCTGCCGCGCCCGCGTCGCGCGCCTCCTTCAGCGCGTGTTGCCACCGCGGCCAGTCGGGACGAATCGCCGGCACCGCCTTGAGCCGCGCCGCATGCGGCTTGAGCGCCGTAAACAACTCGGCGTTCCCGGCCGTCGGATCGCGATGAAACGCCGACGGCAGATGTCCCACCCACGCGATGTCGATGTGCTCGCGATCGAGTACGCGCACAAGCGTCTCTGCTGCGGGATGCGGAATAAATCGAAATGGATAGGGCCCGATCAGCGCGTTGACGTCTATCATGCGGCCCCGCCAAACGCGCCGGCGCGGAAAATCCGCGCGGCGTTGCGCCAGCGAATGTCCTTGAGGTCGTCCGCGCTCAGCAAGCCGGTGGTCTCGAGCGCGCGCAGCTTGGCGAGCCCGGTGCACATCGTGATGTCGCTGCCCCAGAGCAGGCGCTGCGCGCCGAGCGCGTTGATGGCGTCGTCAAGCATGCCGCGGTCCACGCCACTGCCGGAGAGATCGGGATAGATGTTCGGCGAATCCTTCAGCGCGTGGAACGTGTGCGCGTAGTCGCCGCCACCGCCGATGTGCGCGAGAATGAAGATCACTTTCAGATGCCGCGCGGCGAGCCGCGCGAGATCGGCACCGTCGGAAATCTCCTGATTCGGCCATTCGCGGCGGCGGTGCTGCCAGATGTGGTGCAACACGGGGAGCCCGTGCTTCGCGGCAAGCGCGCAGATCGGATCGAGCAGCGGATCGTCGGCGCGGCGGCTCGCGAGCAGCTTCACGCCGACTGCGCCGGCCGCGACGCATCGCTCGATTTCTTTCAGCGCGTGCGCGGTATGGTTCGGGTTCACGGTCACCATCATCGCGACGCGCTTCCCTTCCGTCTTGCACATCGCAAGCATCGCGTCGTTGCCGAGCGTGACGTCGTCGGGCGACGGGAAATACGTCGGCGAACGAAAGCCATAGGTGCCGAGGATCGACGCGACATGGCACGTGACGCCGATCTTTTCACCCGCGCGGAACCGCGCGGCGTTCACGTCCTGCCAGTCACTCCGCCCGCAGAGCGCGTGCAGGAAGTGCGCGTGGCAGTCGACGAGCGGCTCGCTCACGCGTCCTCCGCTTCCTGCCGCATGGCGACGAACGCGTTGCTCGCCGCGGCCTCGAGATCCACGAGCGCGTCTTCGTCGTGCGCGAGCGCAGCGAAGTTATAAGCGCCGCGCTTGAACAGCGCGCCATGCTGCGCCGCGAGCGAGACGAACCGCCGTTCTGCGTCAGGCGATTCAAATTTCATGAACCACATCTGATTGATTCCGTCCACGCTGATCCCGCCCAGCCCGCTCGCCTTGAGCGCGTTGCCCACATGGTCGCGCATCTCGCCGCCAATCCGGTCGAGCTCGGCGCAGACATCATCTTCCTCGTGCCAGTCGAGCACCGCAAGCGCCGCGGCGAGCGCGCCGCCTTCGCTCGCGAGCGTCGACGACACCCAGGTCTTTTTCAGCGTATCCATGAGCGGCGCGCGACCGCATACTGCGGCCAGCGGAAACCCGTTTGCGAGCGCCTTGCCGAACGTGGCGAGATCGGGCGTGACGCCGGATACCTGCTGGAATCCGCCCGTCGCCAGACGAAATCCAGTTTTCATCTCGTCGAATATCAGCGCGGCGCCGGTAGAGTCGCACAGCGCACGGGCGCGCGCGATCCATTGTTCGGATGGCATGCGCTCCACAACCGGCTCGATCGCGATCGCCGCGAGCTGGCCGTCCGCGTCGCTCACCGCGCGCTCGAGAGCAGGAATATCGTCGAACGGCACTGCGCGAAAATCGCGGCGCACGCTCTCCTGCACGCCGGGCTGCGTGGACGACCAGTCGTGCCAGCCGAAGTACCCGCTGCCAATCACCGTGCCACGGCCAGTATATGCCCGCGCTATGCGCACCGCCGCGCTCATCGCCTCGGCGCCGGTCTTCAGGAACTGCACGCGCTCGGCGCATGGCACCACATTGCAGAAGCGCTCGGCGAGTTCCACCTCGAGGACATGCGAGAGGCCCGACACCGCGCCCTGCGCGATCGCCTGGACCACCGCCTCAATGATCTTCGGCTCGGAATATCCGATCGCGACGGAGCCGAGCGCCATTGTGCAGTCGATCAGCTCGGCGCCGTCAGTGGTCTCCAGGCGGCAGCCCGCCGCGCGGACGAAGTGCGTCGGGCCGGCGAGGTCGGTTGTTCCATAGAGGACTTCCGGGCGCTTGCTGCCGGTCGAGGCGCCGGTCGGGAGGAGCTCAGCGGCCCGGGCGGCCCATTCGGGGTCGATTTGCATCTATATAAAAGAGGGGATAGAGAGAGTTGGTTCAAGACCTGACCGTTGAATAGTGGGAGAGACGAGTATGAGTCGGAGGGAAGAGTTCGAGCACGCGCAGTGCGAGTTTGAGAGCGAGAGTAAGCGAGAGTGGGAGTCGAGTGGGAGCGGGGATTGCTCTCGCCTTGCTCCCACTCGCACTGGACTCCCACTTCCGCTCACGCTCGCTCTCAAACTCCCACAGCGCG
>JBOHTH010000162.1:0-4485 GCA_050733535.1 Gemmatimonadaceae bacterium
CGCGTGGAACGCGCTCGCGAGCGCGACGGCCGCGCCACGTGTCTATGATTTCGGCACCGACGCGACGTTCCCGCGCGGAATGCGCGTCGCATCGTACCGCAGGCCGCAATGGGACGACGACGGCACCACGCTGATCTTCGGGATCGCCGAGCGCGAGGCCAAGGCGCCGCCACCCAGCCATGTGGCCGGCACACTGGCACCCGCACGCGTCGAGGTCTGGCACTGGAAAGATCTCCGCGAGTTTCATACGCAGCAGGTCAACGGCGCGCAGGACCGTCAGCGGACCGAACCCGTTGCCTGGCACCTCGCGCAGCACGGCGTCGTGCGCCTCTCGGAGAACCCGTTCGAGATCGTCCAGTTCTCGGATAACCACAAGAGCGCCATCGCGTCCGACGAAGATCCCTATTTCAAGGAGATCATCTCAGGACGACAGTACCGCGACCTGTATCGCATCGATCTCGCGAGCGGCGCGCGTGTGAAGCTCGCGACGAAGATGCCGTTCGGGCCGCAGATCGCGCCGTCGGGGCGCGCGTATCTCGCGGTTGATGGAAGCCAGTGGTGGTACCAGGACCTCGCGGGCGGAGCGCGCGTGAACCTGACGGTAAAGATCAAGAGCGGCTTTGTGGACGCGGAGGACGATCATCCGGTTCCGGAGCGGCGGGCGTACGGACTTGCGGGTTGGGTGACGGGCGAGAAGAGCGTGATCGTGTACGACCGCTTCGATCTTTGGCAGGTGAACGTCGACGGATCGAACGCGGTGCGTCTGACGCGGGGCCGTGAAGACTCGACCGTGTACCGCTACGTGCCGCTCGACGCCGACGTGCGCACGATCGATACCAGCCACCCGCTCATGCTCTCCGCGACGGGCGAGTGGACCAAGAAGAGCGGCTATGCCCGAGTGCAGACGGGCCAGCCCGTGCAACGGCTGGTATGGCTCGACCGCGGCGTGTCTCGCCTCGTGAAGGCGAAGGACGCCGACGAGTATCTGTTCGTGGAGCAAGCGTACGAAGAATCGCCGAATGTATTTGCCGCGACCAGCGCCTCGCTCGCCAATGCGCATGCGCAGTCTCACACGAATGCATTCCAGAGCGACTATGCGTGGGGAAAGCAGGTGCTCCTCCCGTACACCAACGCGCGCGGCGACAAGCTGCAGATGATGCTCACGTATCCGGCGAACTATCAGCCGGGGAAGAAATACCCGATGGTCGTCTACTACTACGAAACGCTCTCGAACACGTACCATCAGTACGTGGTGCCATCAGAGGGCGCCGTGTACAACACGACGGTATTCAGCCAGGAGGGATACTTCGTGCTGCGCCCGGATATCCGTTTTCAGGCGCGATCGCCCGGGTGGAGCGGACTCGATTGCGTGACCGCGGCGGTGAAGACGGCGCTCGCGACCGGGATGATCGATGCAGCGAAGGTCGGCAACATGGGGCACTCGTGGGGCGGATATCAGTCGGCGTTTTACGCGGTGCACGGCCACGGGATGTTCGCGGCGACCATCGCGGGCGCGCCGCTCACCGATCTTATCTCGATGTATGGCTACTCGTCGGGAAACTCGGGACTTCCTGAAACCGGCCACTACGAGACAAGCCAGGAACGAATGGACGTGCCGCTCTGGAGCGATCCAAAGGCGTACATCTCGAACTCAACCGTGTTCGCGACCGACTCGCTGCGGACGCCGCTGCTGCTCGAGGAGGGAGACGCCGACGGGAACGTGAACTACTACCAGTCGATGGAGCTGTACAATTTCGGGCGCCGCCTTGGAAAGAACGTCGTGTTTCTCGTGTACGAGGGCGAGAACCACAACGTCGCGCGCCCCGAGAGCCAGGCGGATTACCACACACGCCAGCTGGAGTGGTTCGGGCACTACCTCAAGGGCGACCCTGCGCCGAAGTGGATCACGAGCGGCGAGACATACCTCGAGCGCCAGAAAATCTTGCGCGACGCGGGGGGCGCTCCGGCGCCCTGACGCGCGTCTGATCGTCCTCCTGATCGCTCACGGCAGTATGGGAGAATGAGAGGGATGCAGGATACGGGATTTCAACCCGGCGCGGAGTGCGGAGGAGGAATCGTGAGAATTGGATTTCGCATTCCACTTCCGCACTCCGTAGTGTCCGTTTCTCAGACCTGATCACTCGGTGACTGATTACTCACACCTTGCCCTTCAATACTCACTCCTCTCCACTCGGAACTATTTGTAGGTCTGAGGCGTATACGATACAGGTCGCGATGACGCGAATCCTTCACAAAGTCGGATTCCTCTCCATCGCGAAGACCGATATGAGCCGTTTCATCAGCGTCGCCGCACTTTTCATTTTTGCAGCCGGCGCGAAGGCGCAGGACACGACGGTTGTGGTCCGGCACCTTTCGCCGCAGCAGGATACCACCGTCACGGTCCGCCACATCGGCCCGCAGGATCAGGTCCGGGCGACTGCGCCCTACGCGCGACCCAACGGGCAGCCACGATATGCGCTCGGGTCCGCGGCGGCGATTGCCAGGGACCCGAGCACCGCCACGTCCTTGTCGTTCTTTTTCCCGGGCGCCGGCCAGTACTACGCGGGGATGCCGGGAAAGGGGCTCGCGATCACCGCCGTCGCGATCGGCGCCCCAATCATTGGCTACGCTGACGTCAATCGCCAGTCGAACTATTGCGCCTCGAACCAGGGCGGCGCAGAATTCTGCCGTGGACATCGCGACTACACTCCGGCCGCCATCGGCCTCGGAGTGGGAATCACCGCTTGGCTGTATGGGATCGCGACCGCGGGTACGGATGCCCAACGCTGGAACCGGGCCCATGGGATTCGCTTCGTGAACATGCCGGGCAGAGTCGGATTTGCTGTTGCAGTGCCATAATCAAGTGAGGCTCAACATGGTCAGGACCGGTTTCATCTCACTGGGCGCGCTTGCCCTCGTTGCGGCCTCGCATGCGCCGCTCCACGCGCAGAACGCTGGCCAGACCGTCCAACTCGCGTTCGGATATGAATGCGGCGACCGCTTCATGGTGCGCAACGACGGCAACAATCCGGTGCTCATCGAATACGCAGTCGCGGGGAGTCAGGACAAGTCCCAGCTGCACCTCAACGGCCTGCAGTCGGCTGAGATCGCATCGGCGCAGAGCGGCAATGTCGAACTCTGGGTCAACGGCAAGGTCGTGGCGTCTGAGCCCAAGGGAAACCAGCCGTGCACGGCGTCCAACGGTGTGAACGTGGCCCCACTGAATCAGCGCGAACAGTCCGCGCAGCCGTCTGATTCGACGTACTCTGCGGCACCGGTCGTCGTGTATGCGCAGCCGCCGTGCTACTACGACGACTGCTACGCGTACCCGTATGGATATCCATACGGGTACTATGGGTACTCACCGTTCCTCTACCCGTCGTTCGGCATCTACGGGCGATTCGGCGGCGGGATCCGCGGCGGCGGGATCCGTGGCGGGGGCATCCGCGGCGGCGGATTCCGCGGAGGCGGGGTCCGCGGCGGAGGAGCCCGCGGAGGGCGCGGTCACCGGTAGTCGCCGCTACGCGCGGCGGAGTTCGTCGAGCGAGCGAAGCGCGTACGACGCATGGAGCGCTGCCCCCACGGGCAGCGCTCTTTCGTTAACGGTGAACAGCGGATGGTGTACGCTATAGACCGGGCGATCGTCGTCGTGCTTCACGCCGAGCACCACGAAGCATCCGGGCACGCGCTGCGTGAAAAAGGCGAAGTCCTCGCCCCCCATCACCGGGGCCAGATCCATGACTGCCTTTTCGCCGAGCATTTCGCCGGCCATCGCGCGTGCGGAATCCCAGCACGTCGCGTCGTTGAGAACCGGCGGATAATCGTGGCCCGGGAACTCGACCTTCGCCTCGCAGCGGTTCGCGGCCGCGATCTGCGTGGCCACTTCGCGGACGCGCTGCTGCAGGAATCGGAGCCCGTCCATGGTGAGCGACCGAACCGTCCCGCCCAGCTTGACGGACTGGGGAATTACGTTGTGGGTGTCGCCGCCGTGCACCATGGTCACACTGATCACGGCGGGCTCGAGCGGGTCTATCTCCCGCGAAACAATCGTTTGCAACTCGCAAATGATTTTCGCCGCCGTGCTGACCGGGTCGAGCGTGACGTGCGGCATCGCCGCATGCCCACCCTTGCCGATGACCGTGATCTCCAGCACGCCGGCCGCGGCGAGGAACACACCGGTCCGCGAGCCGACCACGCCGGCCGGAAGGAACGGCCAGACGTGAATGCCGAAGATTCGCTGCACGTCCGGATTCTCGAGCGCGCCCTCGCGGCACATGCGGTCCCCGCCTGCTCCTCCCTCCTCTGCCGGCTGGAAAAATAGTTTGACAGTGCCATGCACTTCCGGCTCGTGTTCCTTCAGCAGGCGCGCGGCGCCGAGCAGCATCGACGTGTGACAGCCGTGACCGCACGCGTGCATCTTGCCGTCCACCTTGCTGCGGAACGCGACGTCGGCCGCCTCGTGAATCGGCAGGGCGTCCATGTCAG
>JBOHTH010000163.1:0-5826 GCA_050733535.1 Gemmatimonadaceae bacterium
CCCCGCTCCTCCCTGGTCTCACCCCTCTCCCCTCAGACTTCCCGCTCCCCGCTCCCCCCTCTTGGTTCAGACCTCGAGTCTGTCGCCTGGCCGGGCCGCCATTTCGTACAGGACTGGCATCAGGAATACCGAGATGAGCAGTCGCGAGAATAGTCCGCCGACAATCACAAGCGCGAACGGCCGCTGTGAATCCGTTCCCACTCCCGTCGCCAGCGCCGCCGGCAACAGCCCGAACGCCGCCACCAGCGCCGTCATCATGATCGGCCGGAGCCGCAGCATCGCCGCTTCGCGGGTCGCCTCGGCGATTCCCATCCCGCCGAGCCGCAGCTCGTTCGCGTACGAGATGTACACGACCGCCGTCTGCACGGAGACTCCGAACAGCGCGAGGAATCCAATTCCCGACGACACCGATAAGTGTGTCCCCGTGAGCACGAGCGCGAGCATTCCGCCGATCGGTCCGGACAGGATCACACCGAGCACCGTGATCACCGGGAATTTCACGTTCTGATAGAGCGCGAACAGCAGGAGGAAGATCAGGCCGAAGGTGATCGGCAGCACGACCAGCAGCTGGCTCCGCGACGACGTGTATTCCTCGTATTCGCCGCCCCACACCGTGGTGTAACCCGTCGGCAGTTTGATCGCCTTGGCCACCTGCGCCTGCGCGTCCTGCACGGCGCCGGCGAGGTCGCGCCCTTCCACTGAGTACTGAATGCCGATGAAACGTCCGTTGTTCTGGCGGTAGATCATCGACGCGCCGTTTGCCTCCTCGATCGTCGCGATCTCGCGCAGCGGAATCTGGCTCCCCGACGGAGTCGCGACGAGGATGTTGCCGATCTGTTCGGGCGTGGACCGATACTGCGGCAGCAGGCGCACGACGAGATCGAACGTTTCCTCGCCCTGCACGACCTGGGTCGCCGCGCTTCCCCCGATGGCGGCTTCGATCAGGCCGTTGATCGTCTCCGCGCTCAGGCCGTAGCGCGCCAGCTTCGCGCGATCGACGGTCACCGTGAGCGACGGCTGCCCGAGTTCCTGCACGAGCGTGACGTTCGTGATGCCGCGCACTTTCTCCAGCAGGTGTTTCACCTCGAGGCCCTTGGCTTGCAGCACGTCCAAATCGCCGCCGAACACCTTCACGTCGAGCGAACTCTTGAGCCCTGTCTCGGCTTCGTCCACCGCGTCTTCGGCCGGCTGCGTGTAGTTGAACACGATTCCAGGAAACGCCGCGAGCTTCTTGTCGACTTCGGCGATGAAGTCCCGCTTTGTGCGGTACTTCCCCGTCCACGTGTCGTAGGGCTTCAGTCCCACGTAGAACTCGGCGTTGTAGAATCCGGTCGGATCCGTTCCCTCGTCGTCGCGGCCATGTTCCGACGCGACGTCGGTCACCTCGGGGAACGAACGGAGGATCTTGCGCACCTGCGGCACGATCTTCGCCGACTCGTCGAGCGATATCGTATACGGCATCGTCGCGCGCACCCAGAGCGCTCCCTCGTCGAGTTTTGGCATGAACTCCGCGCCGACCGAGAGCGTCAGCGCCGCCGATACGATGAACAGGACCGTGCTTCCGCCGACGACCGCTGCGCGGTGGTCGAGGCTCCAGCCCAGGATACGCCCGTACCGCTCCTTGATCCACTCGAACGCGCCGTTGCGCTTCTCTTCCACGCCGCTGCGCAGCACCCACGAGCAGAGCACCGGCACGAGCGTCAGCGTGAGGGCGAGCGCGCCGAGCAGTGCGAAGATCGTCGTATCCGCCATCGGCTTGAAGAGTCGTCCGGACGGCCCCGAGAGCACGTAGATCGGCAGGAATCCGGCCACGATGACGGCGATTGCGTACACGATCGGGCGGTCCACTTCGGCCGCCGCCTGCACGATCACGACGCGCACCGACATATGAACGTCCCTGCGGTGCGCGAGCTGCCGGTGGATATTCTCCACCATCACGACCGCGCCGTCGACGAGAATGCCAAAGTCGATGGCCCCGATCGAGAGCAGGTTCGCCGGAATGCTTTTCAGATCGAGACAGATGAACGCGAACAGCAGCGCGAGCGGAATCGTCGTCGCGACGACGAGACCCGCGCGGACGTCGAACAGGAAGAACACCAGCACGACCACCACGAGCACGATGCCGCGCAGGAGGTTGTCCTCCACCACGCGCGTCGTGAGTGCGATCAAGTCCACCCGGTCGTAGAAGGGATGGATCTTCACGTCCTTCGGCAGGATGTGATCGTTGAGCTCCTTCGTCTTCGCCTCGGCGAGCTTGAGCACGGTCTGCGCCTGCTCGCCGGTGCGCATGAGGATCACACCTTCCACGGCGTAGTCGCGGTCGTTGAATCCGAACTGGCCGAGGCGCGGTGCGTAGCCGATCACCACGGTGCCTATGTCCTTCACGAGCACGGGGATGCCGTTGGACGAGGTCGTAATGACCGTATTGCCGATGTCGTCGGTCGTGCTCAGCCGGGCGAGGCCGCGCACATAGTAGAACTGGCCGCCCTCGGAATAGAATCCGCCGCCGGAGTTGTCATTGTTCGCGCCGAGTGCCGTCTCCACATCGGAGATCGCGAGGCCCGCGCCGGCAAGCTTGGTGGGATCCACGAGCACCTGGTACTGCATCGTCTGGCCGCCAAGGTTGGCCATGTCGGCCACGCCCGGCACGCTCTTGAACGCCTTCGTGAGGATCCAGTCGTTGATGACCTTCAGCTCCATCGCCGAGCGATCCGGGCTGTCGAGCACGTAGCGATAGACGAGGCCGGACGGCGAAAAGAGCGGCGCGACACCGGGGCTCACGCCGTCGGGCACGGCGGCGTCCGGAAGGTGTTCGAACACACGCTGACGCGCGAAATACGGATCCGTGCCGTCGAGGAAGGTGAGGCGAATGTCGGACAGGCCGTAGAGTGAGATCGAACGCACGACCTTCACGCGCTCCACGCCGTTCATCTCCGTCTCGATCGGCACCGTCACGAGGCGCTCGACTTCCTCTGCGGCGTGCCCTGGCCACTGCGTGGTGATCTCGACCATCGGCGGCGACAGGTCGGGATATGCGTCCACGGGGAGGCGCGTGAACGACCAGCTGCCCACGCCGATCAGCAGCAGCGCGCCGATGACGACGAGGAACTTCTGGTTCAGCGCCGCACGGACGATGTTGTTGGCGAACGACGGCGTCGCGGCTTGTTCCGCCGGATGCCCGTTCGTCTGGGGTGCTTCCTCGTTTGGGCTCACTGGTTTTCCGCGAACTGGACGAAGAGCGCCCCGTCGCCGACGACCTTTTCGCCTGCGGCAAGTCCCGTGCGGATCTCGTACCGGTTGTTCACGCGATATCCGAGATCGACGCGGCGGCGGACGAACCCGCCATCCGCGGCGGCGACGAACACGAAGGGAAGGTTGTCGTCGTCACGCAACACCGACGCGACCGGCACGAGCAGCCCGGTCCGCTCACTGCGCGTGTGCACGACCAGGCGCACGAACATGTCGCGCTTGAGCACTTCGCCCGGGTTCTCCGCCACCACACGCACCGACGTCGCCTTCGTGCCCGGATCGACGATCGGCGCGACGTAATCCACCACGCCATGCACCGGTTTTGGCGATGCGTCGGTGATGACATCCACCGGTACGCCCTTCGACACGAGCGGGACGTCCTGCGCGTACACGCTGGCCATCACCCACATCGAGGTCACGTCGGCAACCGTGAACGCGGGCGTCGCACCCGCGCTCAGGAGCTGGCCCGGGCTGATGAGCTTCTCCACCACCGTGCCCGGAATCGTCGCGACGATCGTCCCTTGCACGGGGGAAGTTCGCTGGCCGTCGCGGATCGAGTTGATCGTCGAGTCTGGAAGGCCGAGTGCGCGCATGGCGAGCAGCGCAGCATCGCGATCCGCCTCGGCGGACGCATTGTCCGATCGGGCCTGTTCGAGGTCGGTGCGCGCGAGGGCGTCGTTCGCAAAAAGCTGTTCGTCGAGCTTCAGGATGCGGGCCGTGTTGCTGACGGTGGTTTCCGCCTTTCGATATGTCGCGACGGTGGCGGCGAAGTCAGGCGACGCGACGGTGGCGAGCGCTTCGCCCTCGGTCACGTTCGCACCCAGGCTCACGAGGATGCGCGAGACCGGGCCTGAGACCGGCGAGAGCACTTGCGTCGACTTGTCGCCGTTGAAGGCGACGGTGCCCGTGACCTCGACGGTGGGCGCGAAGCGCTCCTTCGCGAGCGTGATGATTTTCAGTTTAGCGCGCTGCTCGTCGGTCACCTTGAACGACGACGGTTTCTCCGTCGTCGCGGCAGCCGCGGCGTCGGTCTTGCCGCCGCAGCCGGCGGCGACCGCGATCAACGTGATGTACGCGGCGGCGGGAAGTGCGGCGCGCGCGAAACGGTGCTTGCTCACTTGGGAGCTCCGGGGGCGAACGTGGAGAGCGGCACGCCGGCGGCGCGCTCGAGGTCGGACCGCGCCGAGTTGGCGGCGGCGAGTGCATCGGCGTACTGGCTTTCCGCTGCAAGCAATGCAGTGCGGGCGGAAAGCACGTCGAGGGCGGAGAGTCCGCCGATCGCATAGCTCGACGTCGCGACGCGGTACGCCTCGCGCGCCGAGGGAAGCAGCTGGTCGCGGATGAAGATCACCTGGCGCAGTGCGGCGTCCGCGGTGGCGAAGGACACGCGCACGTCCTGCGCGACGCCCGCGCGCGTGTCCTTGAGCGTCGCCGTGAGCTCGAGTTCGCGATGGTGCATTTCGGCGAAGTCGCCCTTGGTGTGCTGCCAGAACAGGATCGGGATCGGCAGCGACAGCCCGAGGTTATACGTCGTGTTGGACTTCCAGGCGGAGTCGCCGAAATCGCGGTTGGCCGACGCGATGAAGTCCGGCGTGAATGCGAGCTCCTTCGTGAGCGACGTGTTGGCTTGCGCTGCGCGGAGCTGTGCCTCGAGGCCGGTGATTTCGGGACGACTGCGCAACGCGGACTGTTCAATGGCCTGCACTTCCGGCAGGGCACCCGGCGCGGTAAGTGAATCGACGGCGAGGATCGGCAGCCCGAGCGGCCGGCCAATCACGCGGTTGAGCGCGGCTTCGGCGTTCGTGACATCGCGGGCGTTGCCGATCAGGTCGTTGTCGGCCGACGCGAGGCTGACCTGGGCGTTGATGACGTCGAGTCTCGCCACGGTGCCGGCGTTGAACCGTGCCTGCGTGCGCTGGAGAAAGTCGGCGGCGAGCTGGCGCGCCTCAGTGAGGTCGCGGCGGTGCATGCGCGTGACGAGCACGGAATCGTAGACCTGTCCGGCCTGCGACGCGATCTGCTGCTGCATCAGGCGAAACTGCGCCTCGGACGTATGAATGTTCTCGTTTCCAATCGTGTTGCGCAGGCGGAACTTGTCGGGAAAGGGGACGGTGATCCCGATGTTGAACGGACGCGACGGCGCCGATCCCATGCGGCTGAACCGCGTGATCGAGTCGAGTTCCGCGTCTAGTGTCGGATCGGGGATCGCGATCGCCTCCATCCGCTGCGCTCGCACCTGCGCCGTCTGCTCGCGCGCGATGTCCAACTGTGGGTTCGCGAGCAGGGCCGTGGCGATTGCCTGGCGTCTCGTGATCCGCAGGGTATCCGCGGCGGGGTCGCCCCCGACGGTCTGTGCACGTTGTTGGGCGGATGCCGAGCCGGTGGCAAGCACCAGCGCGGACATCCAAATGGACGTTCGCATGCGTTCCTTGAAGGAGTTTGTTTGTTGAACTCCGGCGCGTTCTTACCATCGTTGCGCCGGGGCGCGCGCCGCTGGCGCGCGCAATCCCAGGTCCGCCGCGAACTCAGGTCAGCGTCGGTGGCGCGCGGGGGAGGGTGGTGGGATTGACGCGACGC
>JBOHTH010000164.1:0-8762 GCA_050733535.1 Gemmatimonadaceae bacterium
ACACGCGCAGCATCGCGCGCATAGTGGTAGACCCCGGCAACTACGACATAGTTTACGTCGCCGCGCCCGGGCATTTGTGGGGCCCGAATCCCGATCGCGGCGTGTTCAAGACGACGGACGGCGGGAAGACCTGGAAGAAGGTGCTGTTCGTCGACGACAACACCGGCGCGACGGATCTCATCATCGATCCGATGAACCCTCAGGTTCTCTATGCGGCCACGTACCAACGGCAGCGCTCCGCATGGGGCTTCAACGGCGGCGGTCCCGGGAGCGGGATCTACAAGACGATCGACGGCGGCGCGAACTGGACGAAGCTCACCAACGGACTCCCGACTGGCGACAAGGGCCGCATCGGCATCGATCTCTTTCCGAGCGACGCCCGAGTCGTGTATGCCACCATCGAGGCGTCGCCAGCGGAGGCCGGTGTGTATCGCACGATCGACGGTGGCGCCAAGTGGGAGAAGCTCTCGCCGCTCGACACGCGTCCGATGTACTACAGCCAGATCCGCCTCGATCCCAAGGACCGCAACCGCGTCTACATGCTGGGATCGAACCGCGGGTTCTACGTCTCCGACGATGGCGGCAGGACGTTTCCCGAGCGTTTCAGCAACATCCACTCGGAAGACCACGCGCTCTGGGTGGACCCGGACGGTCCGAATCACCTGATCGTCGGCGGCGACGGCGGCGTTTCCATCTCGTGGGACCGCGCGGTCACGTGGGATTTCCGCCGCAACATGCCGATCGGCCAGTTCTATGAAATAGACGTCGACAACAAGGTCCCGTACACCGTGTGCGGCGGCCTGCAGGACAATGGCCTGTGGTGTGTGCCGAGCGCGGTTCGCGACCGCAACGGCATCGCGGACCGAGACGCGTGGAACATCGGCGGTGGCGACGGCTTCTACGCGAAGATCGATCCGTTCGACCAGAACTTCGCGTACGAAGAATCGCAGGACGGCAACATCGCACGCGTGAACCTGACGACCATGGAACACCAGTCGGTGAAGCCGGGCTCGGGCGAGCGCCCGGTGCCTGGCGCCGGTCGCGGCGGCGGATATCGGTTCAACTGGGATTCGCCCGTTGTTCCGTCGACCAGCGATTCGAAGACGCTCTATATGGGCGCGAACGTGCTGTTCAAGTCGACCGACCGCGGCTCAAGCTGGCAGACGATCAGTCCGGACCTCACGCTGCACATCGATCGCGACACCCTCACGATCATGGGCACGCGCGTCGGGCCACGCACGCTCTCGCGGAACGACGGCGTGTCGAGCTACGGCACAATCACGTCGGTGAGCGAGTCGCCGTCGGACGCCAAGGTGATCTACGCCGGCACCGACGACGGCCAGGTGCAGCTCACGCGTGACGGCGGCAAGACGTGGACGAACGTCACGGCGCACATCGGCGGACTCCCGGCGCGTACACCCGTGACGACCGTACTCGCGTCGCGCTACGCCGCGGGCCGCGTCTACGCGACCTTCGACGGCCACTACAACGACGACTACAAGCCGTACGTGTTCGTGAGCGACGACTTCGGGCAGAGCTGGCGCTCCCTCGCGGCGGGCCTTCCGGAAACGTCCGTCAACCGGATCCGCGAACACCCGCACAACTCGCACGTGCTGATCCTCGCGCACTCGCGCGGCGTGGATTTCTCGAACGACGGCGGCGCAACCTGGAACTCGCTCGCCACGAACATGCCCACGGTGCCCGTCGACGACGCGATCATTCATCCGCGCGACAATGCGCTGATCGTCGGGACGCACGGCCGCGGAATCTGGATTCTCGACGACGTCGGCCCGCTCGAGGCGCTGACGGCCGACGCGATGAAATCGCCGGCCACACTCTCGCCGATCCCGCACGCGCGCGAAATGTCGACGTGGACGCCGCAAGCGTGGTATGGCCACGGCGAGCACTTCTCGCCGAACCCGGAGTTCGGCGGCGTGATTACCTATTACCTGCGCGACGCGGCGACCGGCCAAGTGTCCGTGGAAATCACCGACGCCGCCGGCGCGCCGGTGCGCACGCTGCAGGGTTCATCGTCGAAGGGGCTGAACACGGTCACGTGGGACCTGCGGCTGGCTTCCGCCGTATCAGCGCAGGTGGCGGCCACGCTCGCCGCAGGCGGACGTGGAGGACGCGGTGGCGGCGGCGGACGCGGCGGCGCGGCCACCGGACCGCTCGTGCTCCCCGGGCGGTACAAGGTCGCCGTGAAAGTCCCCGGCGTCGCCGCGGAACTGCGCGGTGAGATGACCGTCGAGGGCGATCCGCTCACGAACTTCAGCGACGCCGACCGGCGTGCGCGGCAGGCGATCGTGATGAGTTTGTATTCCACGCAAAAAACTCTTGCCGCCGCGCACATGGCGGGACGCGACCTCGCCGCGCAATCGGCCGAGCTGAAGAGCGATCTCGCGGCGGGCGGCGCGAAGACCGACTCACTCATGGCACGAGTCTCCCGCCTCCAGACGCAGGTCGACGGCGCGCTCACGGCCGCGACGGGCGCAATGCGTCCCGTCGAGGCATGGTCCGGCCTGCCGACCGTCGATCAGCGGCGGCAGATCGGGTACGCAGTGGAGGAAGGCAACAAGGCGGTCGCAGAGCTCAACAGCACGATCGCCGAGATCGCTGCGATGTACTCTTCGATCGCGCACAAATCCTGGCCAAAGCCGGTCAAGGGAGTTGGAAAGCTTCCATAAGCCTCGTAGCTCAAAGCTCAAGCTCAGTGCTCACAGGTCGGGAGTGTCATAGCTATTTGTTCAGAGCTTTCAGCTGCTTCAGGCTCTGAACGGATAGCCGCGACACTCCCGACCTGTGAGCGTTGAGCTTGACCTCTGAGCTTCGAGCTTCGCTAGGTCGGCGCGGCTACTTCCTTTTGCGAGCGGCCGCGTGCATCCACGCGCCAACTTTTCTCCACTCGATCCCCGCGAACGCCGTACACCACATCGTTGAGATGGACAACGATGCAGACATGATTCGGCACCACTCGCACCATCTCGCCAACCTCGGGGCGCCACGCCGTACCGGACAGGTCGAGAATGCCGTGTTCTTCGCTCATGCGCGTCACCAGCACATCGGGCCGCGCGAGCAGCGCGCCCCACCCTTCCCCTGCAACGCCGCGCATCGGCTCTCGCCCAAGCGCTTTGGCGCCGGCATCGATCACCGCCTGGTTCGGCACGCTGGTGCTCACCACGGTCGCGAGCACGGTGAGCGCGCAGTCCTCCGGAGCGCACGCGCCGAGTTCCGCCGTCCCGCGGTCGTTGTAGACGTAGGTGCCCGGCCGGATCTCGGTGATCCCGCCAATCTCGTGCGTGCGCCACACCGTCGGCGTCGAACCGCCGCTCACCACGCGCGGCGCAAAGCCCGCGCGCTCCAGCGCTGACGTCGCGTCCTTGATCGCAGCGCCGAGCATCGCGAGCGCGGCGTCCTGGGACGCGAGTTCACTCCGGATATGACCGGGGTAGAAATTGATTCCGGCATACTCGAGCGGTGAGCTCTCGCGAACCCGTCGAGCGAGCGCGACGGCGTCATCCCACGCCGTTACCCCAACGCGATGCATCCCGACGTCGAGCTCTACGTACACGCGCACCGGCCGGTTTGCCGGGCGCGCCGCGCGCGCGAGATCGTCCACGGCACGCATCGAGTCGAGCGCGACGGTCAGCGAAATCTCCCGCGGCAGCGCCATCAGCCGCTCGAGCTTCGCCCCAATTGCCGGATACGCGAGCAAAATATCGTCACTCACCGCGCTCATCACGCCCGCCTCGGCCGGGGTCGCGCAGGTCAGCCCGGCAGCGCCGTGCGCGATCTGCGACGCAGCAACGGTGGTCGCCTTGTGGGTCTTGATGTGCGGGCGCAGCGCGAGCGAGTGGCTCGCGGCGTACGACGCCATGCGGGCAAGGTTCGCGTCGAGGCGGTCCAGGTCGACGAGGACGGCGGGAGTTTCGAGTGACTGCAGGGCGGAGCCGGCGGGGAGATTCATGCCACGAACAATGCCAAACAGCGAGTCGAATTGTTATTCGTTGGTTGGTTAACCGAAGTTGACCTCAGTTCACCAACCAACGAATAACGATTCCACTCGCCGTAGGTACCTAAGACCTAGAATCCGATGCCCAACAACAGCATGAACGACCGCTGCCGGTAGTTGCTCTGATTACTCACCGTTCCGTAATTGAGATCCTTGAGCGCGTAGAGGTATCGCCCCTGAATGCTCAACCCGGAAAGCATCGGGAACTTGACGCCAATCGCAGCGATGCCGTCGAACGTCGTCTTGTCGCGACCCGACGGGCAATCAGTGCCATTGGCATTGCAGTGAAGCTCGAACGCGACCTGCGGGCCGATCAATGCGAACGGCGTGACGACGGGATTCTGAATCGCAACCCGGAAATACACCGGCACGTCGATATAACTGAGTTCCTGCGAATTCCCGATCATGTTGCTCCTGAAGCCGCGCTGCGCGTACAGGGCGTTGATGCCGAATCCCAGCGGGCCGCCAGACTCCGCCCCGATGCCGAGTGCAAACCCCGAGTTCCCGCTCAGCGATCCATGACCCGACGTGTTGCTGTTCGGAACCTGCCCGTACGACCAGCCGCCGAGGATCCCAAGGCCGCCCTGTGCCTGCGCAGCCATGGGGACCACACACAACGCAACTGCAGCGAGGGCAATAAGTGTCCGTTTCATGACAAAGTCCTCGATTTGTAGTGAGTGCAAGCAATTGGGCGGTTACTTCGCCATCTTCACAATCTTCTCTCCTGCTTCGATCAATTTTTCGCCGGCCTTCTCGGTCTGCTGGCGAGCCTTCTCCGCAGCGGAGTGTGCGACATCGTTCGCGGCGTCAATGATCTTTCCCGCGATTTCTTCAGTTCCGTCTTTTGCATTGTTCGCCATCTTGTCTAACTTGCGATTGAGCTTCTTGATTTTGCTGGACATGACGTAGGCTCCTTTTGGATGGCGATCCGGCTGCGACCGCTGAACGCCACGCGGCACTGCGAACGTACCGACGCTCCCCCACTTCACACTTTTGAACTCCAACTGGTTCCATCGTCGAGGCTTTTTGTGATGCCGATTACAGACACAATTCGTCGCCTTCTAGTCGGACTCGCGCTGACGCCCGCTCTTGCCTTAAGTCAGGGGCGCGGAGGCGGACGCGGACAGGCCCCGCCGCCGCCGCTGCAATTCCAGCTGCTCGGCCCCTCGTTCGGCGGACGCATCGCCTCGATCTCCGGCGTCGCCGGCGACAATCGCATCTGGTATCTCGGCGCCGCATCCGGCGGCGTGTGGAAGTCGACTGACGACGGCAACACGTTCTCGCCGATCTTCGACAAGGAAGACGCCCAGGCAATCGGCGCGCTGGCCGTGTCCCAGTCCGATCCGAACATCGTCTGGGCCGGCACAGGTGAGGCGTGGGCGATACGCGACGCGGATGTCGGCGGCGACGGCATCTACAAGTCCACCGACGCCGGCGCGACGTGGACGAACGTGGGACTTCCCGACGTTGGCCGCATCGGCCGCATCCTGATTCATCCGACCAATCCGAACATCGTCTACGCGTGCACGCTCGGCCGCGCCACCGGCCCGCAGCAGGAGCGCGGCGTGTATCGCACGATGGACGGCGGCCGCACATGGCAGCGCGTGCTGTTCGTCGACGAGAACACCGGCTGCTCCGGCCTGACGCTCGACGCGCACGATTCCAACACACTGTTCGCGGGCATGTGGCAGGTCGTGATGCACACGTACGCCATGTACGGCGGCGGGCCCTCGAGCGGCCTCTACGTCTCGCATGACGCCGGCACCACGTGGAAGCACGTGACGGACGCCGGACTTCCGAAATCGCCCCTCGGCAAGATCGACGTGGCCGTGGCTCCCACGGATTCGAAGCGCGTGTACGCGCTCATTCAGACGGCGGACCAGGGTTCCGTGTGGCGCTCCGACGACGGCGGGGTCACCTGGAAAGCGGTGAACTGGATGCGCCAGCTGATCGGACGCGCGGGCTACTACATCAAGATCATGGTGGGCACGGGCGACGCGAACGAAGTGTTCATCGCGAACAGCAGCTTCTTCCGCTCGACCGACGGCGGCACGACGTTCAACAACGTCCCATGGGGCGGCGACAACCACGACATCTGGGTTGACCCGCTGAACCCGGATCACATGGGCACGACGGACGACGCGGGCGCCCACCTCTCGACGGACCACATGCGCGAGCGCCTGAACGTCACGCTCCCGATCGGCCAGATGTATCACGTCGCGCTCGACGAGCGGATGCCATACTGGGTGTACACGAATCGTCAGGACAACGGCACGATGCGCGGCCCAAGTGATATTGCCGAGGCGCTGCCGACGACCGGTGGCCACGCGGCGCCGCCGCCTGGTGGGGGACGCGGCGGGCGCGGTGGCCGTGGAGCGCCGGCTGAAGCGCCGCCAGCGCGCGACACCAGCGCGGCAGCCAGCGGGCGGGGTGGTCGCGGCGGGCGCGGCGGCGCCGCGGCGCTCGATACGGCGGGTGCGATCAACTTTGGCAGCGGCGGCTTTGGCGGATTCGGCGGACGCGGCGGCGGCTCGACATGGGAGCGCGGACTTGGCGGCTGCGAGTCGGGCTTCACGATTCCCGACTACACGGATCCGAACATCATCTGGGCTTCGTGCTACGGAAACCAGGTCACGCGCTACGACGCGCGCACGAAACTGGCGCGCTCGGTGAGCCCGTGGGTGCACACGCTGGACTCACCGCCCAACGAAGTGAAGTACCGCTGCCACTGGACGCCGCCGCTCGCGATCGATCCGTTCGATCACAACACGATGTACTACGGCTGCCAGGTGATCTTCAAGACGTCGAACAAGGGACAGAGCTGGACGGTGATCAGCCCCGACCTCTCGACGAACGACCCGAGCCGCATCGTCTCGTCGGGCGGAATCGTCGCAGACAACCTCGGACAGTTCTATGGTGAAGTCGTGTTCGCGATCGCGCCCTCGAAGATCCAGAAGGGGCTGATCTGGGCCGGCACGAACGACGGCCAGCTCTGGTACACGAAAGACGGCGGCGGGAAGTGGAACAACGTCACGAAGAACATCACCGGGCTGCCGGCGTGGGGCACCATCCGGCAGATCGCGCCGTCGCAGTTCGATCCGGGCACGGCATACGTCGCGGTCGACTTTCACATCATGGACGACCGCGCGCCGTACCTCTACAAGACGGCGGACTACGGGAAGACGTGGACGAAGATCAGCGACGGCCTGCCGCAGAAGCATCCGCTGGCGTACGTGCAGTCGGTGGCGGAAGACCCGAACCGCAAAGGGATGATCTTTGCAGGAACGGGAAACGCCTTTTATTACTCGATCGACGACGGCGCGCACTGGACGCAGTTCAAGGATGGCCTGCCGGCGGCGCCGGTCACATGGATCGCGACGGACAAACCGTCGCACGACGTGGTCGTGTCCACGTACGGTCGCGGCGTCTACGTGATGCACGACATCACGACGCTCGAGCAGAAGGACAAAGTCGTGGCGGATGCCGCGGTCTATCTCTACGAGCCGAACACCGGCGTGCGGCAGGCGCGCGCGGGGCACATCGATCTCTTCTATGACCTGAAAGCCGCGCCGAAACCCAAAGATTCGGTGACGGTCGAGATCATGGACGCAAAAGGTGCAGTGGTGCGCACGATGCGCGAGGCCGGGCGCGTAGGGCGCAACCTCGCCGTATGGGATCTTCGCGGCAATCCACCACTGCGGGTGGACCTGCGCACGACCCCGCCGGACGATCCGCACATCTGGGAGGAGCCGCGGTTCAAGGGCAAGACCGTGCGCCCCATCACGCACTGGGGGATCGAGAATCCGATTGCGCGCGGACCGCTCGTGCTCGACGGCAAGTATAGCGCGCGCGTGACGGCAGCGGGCACGTCGTCCACGCAGCCGTTCACGATTTTGCGCGATCCGGAGGTCGCCACGAGCGAGGCCGACATCGCGTGGTCGACGCAGGCGCAGACCAAGGTGCGTGACGACATGGATTCAGCAGCGGTTATCATCAACAGCATCGAGAAGATGCGGCGCCAGATCGAGGATCGCACGCGCGGCGACACGGCGAGGGCCGAGCTCCGCTCCGCGCTGAAGGAAGTCGACACGAAGCTGCTCAACATCGAGCTCGTGCTGCTCTCGAAATCCGATTTCTTCAGCGACGACAAGTATTACGTGGAACCGTTCCACGTATACCTGAACCTGATCTGGCTTTCCGGCGAGATTGGGACCGGCGCGGGAGATGTCGCCGGTGGTGCCGAGTTCCGCCCGACCGACGCATCGTTGCAGGTGCTCGCGGGGATAGAGACCGATCTCAACAAGGCGAGAACGCAGTTCAAGGCGTTCAACGAGAGCGATCTCGCAAAGCTGAACCAGCTCCTCGCGACGAAGAGTGCAGTGGTCCCGTAGAGATATTCGGCAACGAGGCGGGTGCTCGACCCGTCGCGGGGGGCGGAGAAGGAATACCGGATTCTGGACTCGACCCATTGCGGGGGGCGGAGGAGGAATGCCGGATTCTGGACTCGATCCATCGCGGAGGGCGGAGAAGGAATGCCGGATTCTGGACTCGATCCATCGCGGAGGGCGGAGGAGGAATTTGGAGGCGGAGTGGAGCGGGGAGTGTGAGCAACTATGAGAACGGGCGCGACTCGACCTGAGGCGCGCCCGTTCTTGCCATGTTGCATCCTCAATCCCTATTCCTTCTCCGCCCCCCGCGATGGGTTGAGTCCAGAATCGGAATTCCTCCTCCGCACTCAGCGATGGGTCGA
>JBOHTH010000165.1:0-11609 GCA_050733535.1 Gemmatimonadaceae bacterium
GCTCCCCACTCCCCCCTCGTTTTATCTTTTCCCCATGCCGATCCGGTTCGACACGCCGTATCACGCGCCGGTCCTCGTCGCGGAAGTTCTCGACGTCATCGGCGCGCGTTCGCATCCCAACCGCGTGCTCGACGGCACCCTCGGCGGCGGGGGGCACTCGCTTGCGTTTCTCGAATCCGGCGCCGAGGTGATCGGTCTCGACCACGATCCCAATGCGATTGCCGCGGCGCGAGCGCGACTCGACGCGTTTGAGTCAGCGGGCCGCTTCCGCGCGATCCAGTCCAACTTCGCTGACGTCGACCAGGTTCATGAACTCGACGGTATCGCGTTCGATGGAATCGTGCTCGACCTCGGCGTGTCGTCGCATCAATTCGACGATGAGGCACGTGGGTTCTCGTTTCGTGAAGGGGCGGTGCTCGATATGAGAATGGCCGCAAGACCGAAGACCGAAGACCGAGGACCGAAGACCGACGACCGAAGTCCGAAGACCGAAGACCGAGGACCGACAACGGTCAACGCGCTCTCGACCGCGGCGGAACTGCTGAACACGCTGGACGATCACGAGCTTGCCGGGATCTTCAAGCACTTCGGCGACGAGCGGAAGGCTGGGCGCCTCGCGCGCGAAGTGGTGAGGCGCCGTGGCAACAGACCGTTCGCGACCAGCGACGATTTTGTCGGAGCGATCAGGGCCGTGCTTGGTCCCCGGTCCGGTCCGGGTGACTTCGCGCGTCTCTTCCAGGCGTTGCGGATCGCCGTCAACGGCGAGCTCGATTCGCTCGCACGCGCGCTGCCGGTCCTCCGTGACCGTCTTGCCCCCGCGGGAGTCTTTGCGGTGATCGCCTACCACTCCGGGGAGGACCGGATCGTCAAGCACGCGTTCCGCGAGTGGAGCCTTGCCTGCATCTGCCCGCCAAAGCAAATCGTGTGCACCTGCCGCGGACGCCCGCTCGGCGAGCTGCTGACCCGCAAGGCTGTCATGGCCGGCGCGGAGGAAATCGCGCGCAACACACGCGCCCGCAGCGCGCATCTCCGCGCCTGGCGAAAGGGATCCCCCGATCGCCCCGGGGCGGGCGACAGATAGGTGCGCGGCCGGTCCGTTGTCGCCCTCGTCCTGATCGGTTTCGTCCTCGTGGCCACGGGCGTCATATGGAGGCGGAGCTTCGGCACTGCGCGCGCCCGCGATCAGCAGCGCCTCGAGCAACAGCGGGCGGCGCTGGAGGCGGAGCGCGCCAAGCTGCAAAGCGACATCCGTGACGCGTCCAGCAGGGCCACCCTTGCAAAGGTGGCCGAACAGCGCCTCAACATGCACATCCCGAGTGACAGCCTCGTGATCTACCTGCAGCGCCCGGTGAAAAAGCGGGTCTCAAAGTGATCCGTCCGAGCCGGGTGGGACTCGTGCACGGCGCGTTTGCGCTCTTCGCGCTCGTGCTCATCGGGCGTGCAGCGCAGGTGCAGCTCTTTCAGACGGCGAAGTGGCGCGCGAAGGCCCGCAATCAGCAGCTCGCAGCGTCGCCGCTCCCGGCGCCGCGCGGGATGATCCTTGACGAGAATGGCGCGCTGCTGGTGGAAAGCCGGCAGCTCGTGCGCCTGAACGTCGCGCCGCGTGAGGTGTTCGGAGACACGAAAACAGATCCCGTTGCGGCGCACCGCCGCCTGACCGCGCTTGCGAACGGGCTGGTGCGCGCCCGCGTCGCCCGCGACTGGGTCGCGCGCGCCACGGATACCTCACGTGCGTGGGTCATGATCCCCGGCCGGTTCCTGATGAGCGACGTGGCCGCCGTGGTCGCCATGCATGGTGTGCATGCCGAACCATTCCTCGAGCGTGTTCGTCCGGCCGACGACGGACTCCGCCGTTTGATCGGCCGCGCCGACGATGCCGGCCAGCCCGTGGACGGCCTCGAGAAGGCGCTCGATCCGGTCCTTCGCGGCGAGCCGGGCCATGCCGCGCTCCTCCGCGATGGCAGGGGAGTACGCTTCGACTCGCCGGCGCTCGACGTAAGCGACGCAAAACCGGGCAACACCGTCGTGCTCACCGTCAACCAGACGCTGCAGGACATCGCCGAGAAGGCGCTCTCCGACGCCGTCCACCAGACGGGCGCAACGGGCGGCGACATAGTGATGATCGATCCGAACAGCGGCGAGATCCGCGCGATGGCGAGCCGCCGCTCGGATCCGCTTTCAACTTCCGCGACGGCCCTCACCGAGCCGTATGAGCCGGGATCGACGCTCAAGCCGTTCGTCGCCGCGCGGCTGCTTGACCTTCATCGGGCGCGCGTGGACGAGGTGATGAACACGCACAACGGAACGTTCGACCTGAACGGGCGGATTCTTCACGATGACCACCCGTCACCGAGCTTCACACTCGCCGACGTCATACGCTTTTCGAGCAACATCGGGATCGTGCAGTTCGCGATGCGCTTTTCGCCGCGCGAGCAGTACGAGCTGCTGCGCGACGTCGGCTTCGGCACGCCGTCGGGTCTGCCGTACCCCGCTGAGGAAAGCGGCCGCCTCCCAACGCCCCGGAAGTGGGACAAGCTCACGCCGGCCTCTCTTGCGATGGGGTACGCGCTGAACGTGACGCCGATGCAACTCGCGGATGCCTACGGCGCGATTGCGAACGGCGGCGAGTTGCTGCAGCCGGCGATCGTGAAGGAGATTCGCTCCGCCGACGGCAAGGTCCTCTACCGGCATCAGCGCACGGTCGTGCGCCGCGTGATGACCGTCGAGACGGCGCAGACGGTGCGCGGCCTGCTGCGCGGCGTGGTCGAAGGCGGCACCGCAGAAGCGGCGAACCTCGCGACGTTCGACGTCGCCGGCAAGACCGGCACGGCGAAGCTTGCCGAGCACGGCAAGTATGTCGCGGGAAAATACAACGCGAGCTTTGTCGGACTTTTCCCGGCCGACAACCCGCAGCTCGTGATCCTCGTGAAACTCGACAGCCCGTCGTCGTCGATCTACGGCGGCAAGGCCGCCGCACCCGTGTCGAAGACCGTGCTGCTTGCGGCGATCGCCGCCCGCGATGCTTCGCTCGACCGGAAGGATCTCGCGGAAGAGCCGAAGCGCGTAGAAGCCGCTGACGCCGCCGCCGCGCTCCCGGACAGCGTCACGCGCGCGGATTCAATTGTGCGCGTGGCGGAGTCGGGGAGCGTGCCGTACATCTATCGCCTCGATTCGCCGGCGAAGCCCGCCGTGGTGGCGATCGCGGCGCACGCAGTGCCAAACGTGCGTGGGCTGCAGGTGCGTCGCGCGGTGTACGCGCTGCATCGTGCGGGCTTTCGCGTCTCGCTCGTGACGCCGGGTGCCTTTGGAGCGGCGAGCGCCACCCTGCCGCCGGCCGGCACGCTCGTGCCGTCCGGCACGACGATCAAGTTGTCGCGCGCGCCGTGAACCCGGTGCGCGTGGCCGATATCACCGGCGCGCTCTCGCGCGCGGGGCTGCTCGTGGCGATCACCGGCACGCTGCCCGAGACCGTCATGGCCGTCACCGACGACAGCCGCGCAGTGACTGCCGGCGCGCTCTTCGCCGCGGTGCGCGGCACCACGGGCGACGGTCACGATTATCTCGCGGCCGCGGCGACCGCTGGTGCGACGGCCGCAATCGTCGAAGACGCGGCGCGCACACCGTTACCGAGCATCATCGTCGGCGACGGACGCCGGGCTGCGGCGGTCGCGGCCGCCGCATTCTACGGCGAGCCCGCCCGCGGCATACGACTCATTGCCGTGACGGGGACGAACGGTAAGACCACGACGGTCGGCATGCTCCGGCACCTGCTCGACCAGACCGGTGCGCGCAGCGCGAGCATCGGCACACTGGGCACCTTGCTCGGGAGCGCGGGCGAGCCGCTGGCGGCGAGCGCCGCGTCGCTCACGACGCCGGGGCCCGTCGAGGTGCAGCGCACCCTGCGCGCGCTCGCCGACGCCGGCGTGCGCACCGTGGCGATGGAAGTGTCGTCGCACTCGCTGCACCAGCACCGGGTGGAGGGCGTCCACTTTGCGGCGGCCGTGTTCACCAACTTCACGCGCGATCACCTTGATTATCACGGCACGATGGAAGCGTACTTCGCCGCGAAGGCCGCGCTCGTATCGCAGCTCGCGGACGGCGGCGTGGCTGTCGTGAACGCCGATGACCGCGCATGGGACGCGCTCCCGCACGCACCGCGCCGCGTGACATTCGGAATGGGGCGCGGCGCCGACGTCCGCGCGACGAGCGTCGGGTTCACGCCGGCGGGCAGCGAGTGGATGCTCGTCACGGAAGACGCATCGCACGCCGTGCAGCTGCCGCTGATCGGAGATTTCAACGTGGCGAACGCGCTGGGCGCGGCGGCCGCCGCGCACGCGGTCGGAATGGACCCTGCGGCGATCGCAGGGCGCCTTACCACGCAGCCACAGGTGCCCGGGCGTCTGGAGATCATCGGACGGCATCCCATGGTGCTCCGCGATTACGCGCACACGCCGGACGCCCTCGAGCGCGCGCTGACGGCGCTGCGGCCATTTACGGCCGGCGCGCTCATCGTTGTATTCGGCGCCGGAGGCGATCGCGACCGCGGCAAGCGGCCCTTGATGGCGGAGGTCGCGAGCCGGCTGGCCGACCGGGTGATCATCACGAGCGACAATCCGCGCACCGAAGACCCCGAACGGATTCTCGACGACATTGCCGCCGCCCTGCAGCGGGGGCGATACGAGCGGATCGAAGACCGCCGCGCCGCCATCGCCCAGGCGATCGTGATCGCCGATCCCGCGCGCGACGTCGTCCTGCTCGCCGGCAAGGGACACGAGGACTATCAGGTGCGCGGCACGACGAAACTTCCGTTCGACGAAAAGGAAATCGTCAGCCGCTTCCTCCCGGCAGGCCGCACCGGAGCAAACGCGCGGTGACCGCGGCCGCTTTCTGGACACTCGCCCGCGTCGCGCGCGCGCTCGGCGGCGGGCCCTGCGACGACCGGCCGCTGCATTCCGTATGCACGGACACGCGTGCGATCGAGCGCGGCGACCTGTTCGTCGCGCTGCGCGGGGAGCACCATGACGCGCACGACTACCTCGCGGACGCTGTGGCAAAGGGAGCCACCGCGGTCGTGGTGAGCGACGCCGTGCGCGCGGCAGGACTCGGCGTGCCCGCCTTCATTGTGGCGGACACGCTGCATGCGCTCGGCGCGCTGGGCCGCGCGCGGCGCCTCGCGTGGGGCGTTCCGCTGGTCGCCATCGGCGGATCGAACGGCAAGACGAGCACCAAGGAGCTGATCCGTGCGGCGCTCGGTGCTCGCTTCGAAGTGCACGCGACAAAAGGAAATCTCAACAACCAGATCGGCGTGCCGCTCACCCTGCTGGCGATACCGGACGGCGCGGACGTGGTCGTGGCCGAGCTCGGCACCAACATGCCGGGAGAGATCGCCCTGCTGCGGCGGATCGTCGAGGCGAACATCGCCGTTGTCACTACCGTGCAGGAGGAGCATCTGGAAGGGTTTGGCGACCTCGCCGGGGTGATGCGCGAAGAGGCTTCGCTGCTCGATGGCGTCGCGACGGCAGTGATTCCGGCGGACGAACCGGCGCTCGCGTCGGAATCGGCGCGACGGGCGAAACGGACCGTAACCGCGGGGCTTGGAGCAGGGGACGTACACGCCTCGGCCTTCGGTGTTGCCGGTGATGGAACAGGATGGGCGGAGGTGGAGGGCGCCCGCTTGACCGTACCGTTGCGCGGACTGCACAACCTGCGGAACGCCATGCTCGCGCTCGCGGTTGCGCGCGAGTGCGGCGTGCAGATCGCCGATGCCGCCGCGGCGATCGCGGCGATGAACGTCGCGGCGATGCCGTCGATGCGGTCCGCGGTGACGCCGCTCGGTGAGGCCCTGCTGATCAACGATGCGTACAACTCGAATCCGGGGTCTGCGCGCGCGGCGCTGGCGTTGCTCGCGCAGCTGGGCCAAGGCCGCCAGCGTGTCGCGGTGCTGGGCACCATGCGCGAGCTCGGCGCGCATGCGGCTGCGGCGCACGACGATATTGCCCGTACCGCGCTGAAGTCCGGCGCGGCGATTGTGGCGGGGATCGGCGATTTTGCGGACGCGCTGCGCCGCGCGGCGCCCGCGGATGATCGGGTCGTCACCGCCGCGGACGTCGACGATCTCTGGCCCAAGCTCCGCTCGAGGCTCGCGGCGGACGCGGTGATTCTCCTGAAAGCGTCACGCGGGGTGCGTCTCGAGCGTCTACTGCCACAGCTTACGGCGTGGGCGGCCGAGGACGCGTCGCCGTACCGCAGCAGCTGACGCCGGCCGGCAGCGCCGGATAACCGCCTGACACCGTTACCGCGACCCGATGCTCTATTACCTCCTGTATCCGCTCCGCCAGCACTTCGGCCCGCTGCGCGTGTTTCAGTATCTGTCGTTCCGCGCGGCCGGTGCCGCGGTGACGGCGTTGCTGGTCGCGTTCGTCGTCGGTCCGATGATCCTGCGCTGGCTCCAGCGGATGCAGATCCATCAGGTGGTGCGGCAGGGAACGCCCGATTCGCACGCGGCCAAGGGGACGACGCCGACGATGGGCGGGTTGATCATCCTCGCGGCGACGTTCGTTCCGACCGTGCTGTGGATGCGCTTCGATAATCGCTACGTGTGGCTCGCCTTGGCGGTCACGCTGTGGATGGGCGCGATTGGGTTCCTCGATGACTATCTCAAGCTCAAGCAGAAGCGGGAAGGGAAGGAGAACCGCGGGCTTGTCGAGCGATACAAACTCGCCGGACAGGTGACGATGGGGTTCGCCCTCGCGGTGTACATCTGGAAGGCGCCGCTCAACGCGCTGCCGGGCGCGTCGACGACCCTTCCGTTCCTGAAGTACATGCTCGTCGTTCCCGCGACCATCGGCGCGGCGTGGCTCTATGTGCCGTTCGTCACCTTCGTCATGACCGCGACGACCAACGCCGTGAATCTCACCGACGGTCTCGACGGGCTGGCGGCGGGGCTCATGGCGATCGCGATGGCGACATTCGCCGTATTCGCCTACACGATGGGGCGCGTGGACGCGTCGCAGTATCTGGGGCTGTTCTACCTCCGCGACGCCGGCGAGCTGACAGTGTTCTGCACGGCGGTCTTCGGCGCGTCGGTCGGTTTTCTCTGGTACAACGCGCACCCGGCCCAGGTGTTCATGGGCGACACCGGCGCGCTCGGCCTCGGCGGCGCGCTCGGCGCGGTGGCGGTGCTGCTCAAGTCGGAGTTTCTCATCGTGTTCGTCGGCGGCGTGTTCGTCGCAGAGACGACCTCGGTGCTGATTCAGCGCCTCGTGTTCAAGTACCGGCGGAGGCGCCACGGGCTCGCGTACGCACAGCAGCACCGCGTATTCCTGCGCGCGCCGCTGCACCATCACTTCGAGTTGAAGGGGTGGCCGGAGACACAGGTCGTGGTGCGCTTCTGGATCCTCGGGATTCTCTGCGCGTTCGTCGCCCTCGGCACGCTCAAACTTCGGTGATTCGCGAGCTGATCCTTCGCGGGGAGGTCGCGGTCGTCGGGCTCGGCCGGAGCGGCGTATCTGTGTCGCTCCTGTTGCGCCATGCGGGTGCGCGGGTCTACGCCTCGGACGCCGCCGCAGTCGAGGCGGGCGTGCTCACCAAACTCGCGGCGGCGGGCGTCGACGCGAAGGGCGGGGGGCACGATCTCGACCGTATCGCGGCGGCCGCCGCAGTGGTTGTCAGCCCCGGCGTTCCTCCCATGGCCGCGCCGCTCGTGCGAGCGCGCCAGCAAAACGTTCCCGTGGTGAGCGAGGTGGAAGTCGCGCTCGCATTCCTGCCATCGGTGAAATACGTCGCGGTGACGGGGACCAACGGGAAGAGCACCGTGACCGCACTTGTCGCGCACCTTCTCCGCGCGCTGGACGCCGACGCGGTGGCGGCCGGCAATATCGGCACGCCGCTGTCGGAGATCGCGCTCCGCGTCACGCCGCCTGACTGGGTTGCGCTGGAGCTCTCGAGCTTTCAGCTGCACGACACGCCGAGCGTGGCGCCGGCCGTTGGCGTGCTCACGAACCTCGAGCCCGACCACCTCGACCGTTATGCCTCGCTCGAGGACTATTACGCGGACAAGATGCTTCTGTTCGCGAACGCAACGCCCCGATCCGTGTGGGTCACGAACGCCGATGACGCCGGGGTCGAACGGCGCACTGCGGGCGTTCCGGGCACGCGGCACCGGTTTTCGATGACCGACGCTGCGGCCGACGCCGGCCCCTCGCGCATCGCCGGTCACTGGGCGCTGCTCGGCGCGGACTTCATCGCGTCCGCGGAGATTCCGTTGCTCGGGCGCCACAACATTGCAAACACGCTGGCAGCCGCGCTCGCGGTGGCCGTCGCCGACCCGGCGTACGGGACGCCGACCGCGCGCACTCTTCTCGCCGAGGGCGTGCGCACGTTCAAGGCGCTGCCGCACCGGCTCGAGGTGGTCGCTGATGCCGGTGGTATAGTGTGGATCGACGATTCCAAGGCGACCAACGTGAGTTCCGCGCGCGTCGCGATCGAGGCGATGACGCGGCCGACGGTCGTGCTGCTCGGCGGGAAACACAAGCACGAACCGTACACGGCGCTCATCCCGGGGCTTGCCGCGCACGCGTCGCTCGTGATCGCGTACGGCGAGGCGGCGCCGATCATCGAAGCCGATCTCGCCGGCCGCGTGCCGCTCGTCCGCTTAGGATCGTCTTTTCATGACGTGATCGCGTGTGCCCGCGCCGCTGCCCGGCCCGGCGGCGCAGTGCTTCTTTCTCCGGCGTGCTCGAGCTACGACATGTTCGCCAACTACGAAGAGCGGGGCGACACCTTCCGCCGCCTCGCCACCATGCGATGACCGCCGTCGCCGCTCCGCGCGCGGCCGCTCACTCGCGGGTGCGCTGGCGGATGACGGTCGAGGCACGCGCGCTCGTGATGGTCACGGCGGTGCTCCTCTCGTTCGGTCTGGCGTCGCTCTACAGCGCGAGCGCGTTCGAGGCTGTGCGCGACAAGCTGCCGAGCAGTTACTTCCTGCTGAAACAGCTCATGGGCGTGGCCGCCGGGATCGTGTTCTTTGCGGTTGCCGCAAAGACAGACGCGGAGTTGTGGCGGAAGTTTGCCTGGGTCGTGATGGGCGTGGCGCTTGGCGCCATGCTGCTGACGGTGCTGCCGTTCACGAAAGGGATCGCGCCGCCGATCCTGGGCGCGCGGCGCTACCTGATGCGCGGTTCCATTCAGCCGTCGGAGTTCGCGAAGCTCGCGGTGATCGTCTGGACGGCGATGCTCGTCGTGAAGAAAGGTGACCAGCTGAAGCGACTGAGCAAGGGCCTGCTCCCAATCCTTCTCGTGATCGGCGCGCTGTGCGTCATGGCGGCGTTCGAGCCCGACCTCTCGACGGTGCTCTTTTTCGCGCTACAGATGGTGATTATCGTGTTCGCCGCCGGAGCGCGCATTGGACACTTCGTGTTCCTCGGCATCGTGTTCACGCCGGTGCTGTGGGCGGAAACGCAGCGTCTGCAATACGTAATGGAACGCCTGATGGGGTTCTCAGAAATGGCGGGCGCGGCGCATGCAAAGGTCAACTACCAGCTCGTGCAATCGCTGATTGCGGTCGGATCGGGCGGCTGGTTCGGCGCGGGGTTCGGCGAGGGACGCCAGCAGAACGGATTCCTTCCACTGTCGTACGATGACTTCATCGGCAGCAGCATCGGCGAGGAGTGGGGATTCGTCGGGATCACCGCGCTGATCGCGCTGTATGCTTTATGGGGATGGCTCGGGTTCCGGATCGCGAAGCAGGCGCGGACACCCTTTCAATCGCTGGTCGCGATTGGGATCACGTCAACGATGATCATCACGGCATACCTTCACATCGGCGTCGTGATCGGCCTGCTGCCGACGACCGGGCTGACGCTTCCGTTCATTTCGTTCGGCCGGTCGAACCTCATTCTCTCCATGCTGATGACGGGAATGCTGGTGAACATCGGGAGCGTGCGAGAGCGCGTGAGCGGCGGGCACGGGACGGATCCGACCGACGCGCTGATGGTGCCGGCGCGGTGAACGTCGTTTTCGCCGGGGGTGGCACCGGCGGACATCTGTACCCGGCGCTCGCGATCGCGCGCGCGCTCGTCCGGCTCGATCCTTCCGTGCGGCCGCACTTCGTCGGCGCCATGCGGGGCATCGAGCGCGATATCCTGCCGAAGTCCGAGTTTCCCTACACGCTGTTCGACCTGCACCCCGTGTACCGCCCGGCGGTGTGGAAGAACTGGCGCACGCTGCGCGGCGCGGTATCCGCGTGGCGCGGGATGGGTGCCCTGGGCCGCAACCTGAGTCCTGCGCTCGTCGTCGGCACGGGCGGGTACGCGAGCGGTGCCGCGCTCGTCTGGGCATGGCGACATCGGGTGCCGATTGTGCAGCACATTGGCGACAGCTATCCGGGCGTCACCGCGCGACTCTTCGCGAACATTTCTAAGGAGGCATACCTCGGCTTTCCGGAGGCGGAGAAGTGGCTGCCGCACTCCGGTTGCGTGTACCGCGACACCGGCAATCCGATCGAACCGCCGCCGGACATCCGGCCCGACCCCGCCGCAGCTCGCGCGAAGTGGGGTTTCCCGGGCGCTGCACGCGTGCTGCTCGTCTTTGGCGGCAGCCAAGGCGCGAGGGCGATGAATCAGGCGGTGGCGGCGTGGGTCGCGCAGGGGATTCCCAAGGCGCTCTGCGTGATCTGGGCGACAGGCGCCGGGCAGTATGACGCGTTCAAACAGTTCGATCGCCCGGACGTGCGCGTCGTGCCGTACCTCTCGCCGATCGCAGACGCGTATGCCGCGGCCGACCTCGCATTCGTGCGCGGCGGGATGATGGGAACGTCGGAGCTTTGCTCATGGGGATTGCCGATGATCATCTGTCCGCTGCCGTCGGCGGCGATGGACCACCAGACGGCCAACGCGATCGCGCTGGAGCAGGCCGGCGCGGCGGTGCATCTCCGGCAGCGCGAGCTTTTCCCCGACACGCTGGATCATGTGGTGCGCGGACTGCTCGGTGATCCGGCGCGGATGGAATCGCTTCGGCAGCATGCAATCGCGCGTGCGCGGCCAAACGCGGCAAGGGAGATTGCGGGGCACGTGCTCGCTTTGCTTCGTGACTCCGTGGGGACGGTGAGGTGATGGAAGCGGGCGGCGGGACTCTTCGGTTGATGCGAGAGGCGGGGTTGGGATACGGGAGGCGGGACTTTCGTGCTGATGCGAGAAGCGGGGTTGGGACACGAGAGGCGGGACGCTACTCGATGGGGGAGTCGGGGTGTCCCGTGTCTCGCGTCGGGGAGCGTCCCGCTTCCCGTCTCCCGAGCCCGCCTCTCGCATCAGCAGCGAGTCCCGCCTCCCGCTTCGTCTTCCAGCAAGCTTACGGCCGTCGGCTCACGGCTTGTCGCTCACAGCTTAAACCCTTGAAGCTTGGAGCCGACAGCTTCATTGATGACGCTGTGAGCTGCACGCTTCGTGGAGGTGAGCTGTGAGCGGCAAGCCATCAACCCCGAGCAACGAGCTCCACCTGGCGGAGGCGAGAGGTGGCCCGCCGTTCGACGCGGGAGGCGGGACTCTCCGGCTGATGCGAGAAGCGGGGTGGGGATGCGAGAAGCGGGACGCCACTCGATGCGAGAAGCGGGA
>JBOHTH010000166.1:0-39806 GCA_050733535.1 Gemmatimonadaceae bacterium
GTGCAGCTGATCGATAATCCTCGCCGCGCGGCCATATCCGACCTTGAGCCGCCGCTGGAGGAGCGAGGTGGACCCACCCTGATTCTGCACGCAAACTTCCGCGGCCGCGCGGAACAGTGTATCGCGATCGCCCTCTTCCTCTTCGTTCCCCTGTCCGCCGCCGGCCTCGAGCGCTTCCTGCGCGCGGACCTTCTCGAGGATGTCCTGCTAGTTCGCCGTCTCCTCGATGTGCATGAGGCCCTGAGCCTCCATCGCGGTCTTTCTCGCCTCGCGACGGGTCTCGTACCACTTCATCAGGCCTTCGGTGTCCTCGTTGGACAGGTATGCACCCTGGATTCGCGACGGCTCGCTCTTGCCCGGCGGGATGAACAGCATGTCGCCGTTGCCCAGCAGCGATTCGGCGCCGTTCGAGTCGAGAATCGTGCGCGAATCAATCTGCGACGCCACGCGGAACGCGATCCGGCTCGGAAAGTTCGCCTTGATGAGCCCGGTGATCACGTTCACGCTCGGCCGCTGCGTGGCCAGGATCAGATGCACTCCAATGGCCCGGGCCTTCTGCGCGAGCATCGCCAGCGGCGTCTCCACCTCCGCCGCACACGTCATCATGAGGTCGGCGAGCTCGTCGATCACGACGACGATGTACGGGAGCACGCCGGCCTTGTACACGCGATCCTCGAATCCGACGTTCGGATCCTTGGGCTTCATGAGCTCGCCGCCGTCGCGAACCTTCTGATTGAAGTCCTGGATGTTGCGCGCGCCGTTCGCGGCGAGCAGTTGGTAGCGATCCTGCATCTCGATGACCGCCCACTTGAGCAGCGCGGCGGCGTCGCGATTGTCCGTGACCACCTTGTGCCGCTGGTGCGGCAGCACGTTGTACACCGAGAGCTCGACCATCTTTGGGTCGACCATCAGGAAGCGCAGGGTCTTTGGCGTGTGCCGGTAGATCAGCGACGTGACGAGCGTGTTCACGCACACGGACTTCCCCGAGCCCGTCGCGCCGGCGATCAGCAGGTGCGGCATCTTGGCAAGGTCGCCGATGACGACCTTCCCTTCGAGATCACGCCCGAGGGCGATTGGCAGGGCACGCGGCGTATTCTGGTAGTCCTTGCTGTCGATCATCTCGCGGAACGCAACGATCTCCGCCGACGGATTCGGCACCTCGACTCCCACCGCACCCTTGCCCGGAATCGGTGCGACGACGCGGATCGACGCCGCGCGCATCGCGAGCGCGAGGTCGTTCGCGAGGTTCGCGAACTGGCGCACTTTCACACCCGGCGACGGCTCGATTTCATACTGCGTGACGGTCGGGCCGGTCGTGCGCCCAACGAGCTGGCCGTCCACCTTGAACGTGCGGAGCGCGTCCATGAGCTTCTGGCCCATCGCGTCGAGGTGCGCGCGGCTCTGCTCCACGTTCCGGGCCGGCCCGGGAGAAAGCAGATCGGCGGGGGGCAGCTCATCCGCCAGCGCGTCGAGCGGATCGGTGCCGGCGTTGATCGCGGCCGCGACGGCCTCCGCGTGCTCCGCGACCTTCTCAGCCTTGGTGGCCTTCTTCTTTCGCGCGCCGCCGCGCCTCTCTGAGAGGTCTTCGAGCGGCAGCTCTTCCTGCACCGCCTTCGCATCGCGCGGCACCGCGTCCATCAGCGCCAGATTGAGCGTCGGCATTTCCCGTGAGTCCGGCTCGAGATGCTCGGCACGCGTAAGCCCGTCCGCGCCGGTCGCGATCGCGCCGACCACCGCAGGATCGCCCGCGTGTTCGCCGCCGGCGCCAGCCGACGCGCGTTTCGGCGAGCCGCCAATCAGCATGCGGATCGGATTCCATGCGAGCGTCCCCGCCATCAGCGCGCAAATCGCGAGCGCGACGACAACCCACGCGCCGCCGAGGCCCAGCGCCTTCACGAGGTAGAACGCCACGAAGCTGCCGATCAACCCGGCATAGGGATCGACGTGCGAAGCGTCGAGCGTCGCGCCCTGCGCAAGCGCGGCAGCGAGCGGAACGATCGCCGCGAGCCCGACGGTGAAGAACAGCCAGCGGCGGTCCTCGCTTTCTTTGATGCGCCCGAGCAGGCGGAGTGCGTGGACAGCGGGGATGAACGGGACGATGATGGCGGAGAGCGCGCCGAGCGCGATGAGTATCGACGACCGGAGGCACGATCCGACCGGGCCGAAGATCCCGCCGCCCGTTGTGCACGATGCGCCGGCCGCGGCGCCGCCGGCGAGGAGCGATCCCGCGATGAACACCGCGGCCAGCATCAGGGCAATGCCGGCGAGTTCGCGCCTAAGGTGCGAGCGCCGTGCGCTGGCGATTATCGCTTCAGGTGACGGCGCGGCTTCTGGGTCGGCTGCGGCGACCGCGGTTCCGCGCGATTTCTTGGGCATTCGTTTCTCGGAATTTTGGGCGTACGGCCACCGAGAAACTGACTGTTACTGCACTGCGGTGGTCACGCTCCGACGACCGACTTTGGCGGCTTCACGCGCGAGTGAAGCTGTTTCTTGTTGGTTGGTGGTTGGTATGCCAATTGGTTAACCAAACACTAACCAACAAGAAACGTGTCAACTCGCTGTTGCTTTTGGCTCCGCCATAAGGTGCGCACCATCCGTCTCCAAAAACTTCGTGTGCACATCACCCTTGGCGAAGTGCGGATCGGCCATCACCCTGCCGAGGAACGGAATCGTCGTCGTGATCCCTTGGACTACAAACGTGTCCAGCGCGAGCCGCATCTTCGCCACCGCCTCCGGCCTGTCGCGCCCCTGGCAAATCACCTTCGCGATCATCGAATCGTAGAACGGCGGCACCGTGTACCCCGCGTACACGTGCGTATCCACGCGCACTCCGTTGCCGCCCGGCGGGTGGAACACGTCAATGCGCCCGGGCGACGGCTGGAAGTTCTTCGCGGGATCCTCGGCGTTCACGCGGCACTCGATCACGTGCCCGCGCAGCGCCGGCGTCTCCGCGATGCTCATCTTCTCGCCGGCGGCGATGCAAATCTGCTCCTTCACGAGGTCCACACCCGTGAGCATCTCGGTCACCGGATGCTCCACCTGAATGCGCGTGTTCATCTCCATGAAGTAATACGAACCGTCTTCGTCGAGGAGCATCTCCATCGTCCCGGCCCCGACGTAGTTGATCGACTTCGCGCCGAGGACGGCCGCGTCGCCCATTTTCTTCCGCAGCGCGGGCGTCATGGCCGGCGACGGCGCTTCCTCGATCAGCTTCTGGTGGCGCCGCTGCACGGAGCAGTCGCGCTCGCCGAGGTGGATGCAGCCGCCGTGCGTGTCGCCGATGATCTGGAACTCGATATGGCGCGGGCGCTCGAGATACTTCTCGACGTACACGGAGCCGTTGCCGAATGCCGACAGCGCCTCGCTGCGCGCCATCTGGAAGCTGCGGGTGAACTCGTCCGCGTCGCGCGCGACGCGCATCCCCTTGCCGCCGCCGCCGGCCGCGGCCTTGATGATCACCGGAAAGCCGATCTTGACCGCGAACGCGAGCGCGTCCTCGACGTTCTCGACAGGTCCGGGCGTCCCTGGGACGACCGGAACGCCGTTGGCGATCATCGTCGCGCGCGCCTGGGCCTTATCGCCCATTGTTCTGATTTGATCCGGTGTTGGCCCAATAAATGTGATCTTGCTCGCCGCGCAGATCTCGGCGAACTCGGCGTTCTCGGCGAGAAAGCCGTAGCCGGGATGGATCGCGTCGGCACCCGTGATTTCGGCTGCGGCGATGATCCGTGGGATCTTCAGGTAGCTCTCGCGCGCCGGCGCCGGCCCGATGCAGACGTCGTCATCGGCGAAGCGGACGTGCAGCGATTCGCGGTCCGCTTCCGAGTAGACGGCAACGGTCTCGATGCCGAGTTCGCGGCAGGCGCGAATCACGCGGAGCGCGATCTCTCCGCGGTTTGCGATCAGGATCTTCTTGAACATCAGTTCGGTCGGTCAGCGGGTGTCACGAACGGATCACTTCGCGACATCCTGCTGGAAGTTGTCCCAACTCGTATCGCTCGCACCGGCGACGCCCTGCACCTTGAGGGCGAACTCGCTCGGGCTGGTCGCGTAGAAGAGCGCGCTCTCGTACGAGATGACACCCTTCGAATACCAGTTCATGAGCGACTGGTCGAACGACTGCATGCCGTATTGAACGGTGCCGTCGCGAATGAGTTCGGGAATGTTGAGTGACTTGTCGAGATCGCGAATTTGGTCGCGAACGGTCGCCGTGTTGATCAGGACTTCGCACGCCGGAATACGTCCCGACCGGTCGGAGCGCGGCGCCAGGCGCAGCGAGACAATCGCCTGGAGTGCGGACGCGAGGGTAAAGCGCACGTCAGCCTGCTCATGCGGCGGATAAAACGACATCACGCGGTTGATGGTCTGCGTGGCGTCGGTGGTATGCAGCGTTGAGAAAACGAGGTGACCGGTGTCGGCGGCTTTCAGTGCAATCTCGAGCGTCTCGAGGTCGCGGATTTCGCCGATCATAATGATGTCAGGGTCCTGCCGCAGCACGCGGCGCAGCGCCTGCGCGAACGAGCCGGTGTCAGTGCCCACCTCGCGCTGGTTGATGTTGCACTTGTTGTCGCGATGCAGGAACTCGATCGGGTCCTCGATCGTGATGATGTTCGCGCGGCGGTTCTCATTGATGTACTGGACCATCGACGCGAGCGCGGTGGACTTGCCCGAGCCGGTGATGCCGGTGACGAGCACCAGCCCGCGCGGCTTCAGCGCAATCTCCTCGAGCACCGGCGGGAGGTTCAGTTCCTTGATGGTCAGCGCCTGGAACGCGATGGCGCGGAACGCGTACGCGATCGACCCGCGCTGCTGGTACATGTTCACACGGAAGCGGCCGATGCCGGGGACGCCGATCGCGAAGTCGGCTTCCTTCTCCGTTTCAAATTCACGACGCTGCTTGGGCGGCAGGACCTGGTCGCCGACCGAGCGGAGGTCTTCCGGCTTGAGCGGCGCGAGCTCGAGCGGCTTGAGCTCGCCATCGATGCGCATCGTGGGCGGGCGGCCAACCTTGAAGTGCAGGTCGGACGCGTTTTGCTGGACCATCTGCTGGAGGACGGTCTTGTAGTTGTACGCGGGCGACTGCGGGCCCATTCCCGTTTGCACGGCACCTGCGGCGGGTGTACCGCCGGTCGCGGCGGGAACGGCGGCAGACGGCCGCGGCGGAACTGGTGGGACTGGCGTTGGGTCAGACACTGGGATCAATCCGGAAGAGGACTTGTCCGTACTCCACGGGGTGCGCGTCGGTCGCGCCGACTTCTCTCACAACGCCGGCATATTCTGATTCGATCTCGTTCATGATCTTCATCGCCTCGATAATGCAGACGATCTGCCCCTTCTTGACGGTCGAACCGACCGAGACATAGGGCTTGGCGCCGGGCTCGGGCGAGCCGTAGAACGTGCCGACCATCGGCGATTTGACTTCGAGCAGGGCGGACTTCGGCGCTTCGGCCGCGCGAGCGGGTGCCGGTGCGGGCTCCGGAATCGCCGCGATGCCGGCAGCCGGGCTCAGGCGCGGCTCTGCGATCATGGCGGGCATCGCCATCGGCGCGGCGACCTGCATCGTGCCGCGCTGGGACGGCGTCTTGCTGATGCGGATCTTCATCCCCTTGTCGGAGGAAATCTCGATGGAATCCACCGACGATTCGTCGAGCATCTCGACCAGCTTTTTGACATACCGGAGATCAATCATTTTTCGCAGTTAAAGGGCTCACAGCTCCCAACCCGCAGCTAGCGGCACACAGCTTGGCTCTTTCATAGCTCGCAGCAAACAGCTTCGACAAATCCAAGCTGTGAGCAACAAGCGCCGAGCGGTTAGCCGTGAGCTCGCCTCACCCCAGTTCGATCAGCTCGCGCGGGAAGGTCGTCAGGATCTCCCTCCCCTCGGCCGTCAACAGCACATCGTCCTCGATCCGAACTCCGCCCCATCCTGGCCGGTAAATCCCAGGCTCAATCGTGACCACGGCCCCCAACGGCAATGGCGAATCATTCGCTTTCGAAAGCCGGGGCGCCTCGTGCACTTCCAGGCCGATCCCATGGCCCAATGAATGCCCGAACTCCTCGCCCAACCCGCGGCGCTCAATGTAGCCCCGCGCGAGCGCGTCGGCATCCTTTCCCCGCATTCCCGCCCGAACGCCGCCCGAAGCGCTCGCGTTTGCCTCACGAACTACGTCATGGATCTCGCGCTGGTCCGCCGTCGGCTTCCCCACGACAAAGGTCCGCGTGATGTCTGAGCAGTAGCCGCCCGACTCGGCGCCAAAGTCCACGAGAAGCAAATCGCCGGACCCAACGGCACGTTCCGACGACCGCGCGTGTGGGAGCGCCGCGCGCTCGCCGCTCGCGATGATCGTCTCGAACGGATGCGACCGGCTTCCACACGCGCGGAGTTCGCCCTCGAGAATGCCGCAGATCGCGAGTTCCGTCATGCCGGCCTTCACCCGCTCGACCGTGCGCTGCAGCGCATGCTCCGCGATTCGCACCGCCTCGCGAGTGTGCGCGAGTTCCGTGTCGTCCTTTCGCTCCCGCAGCGATTCCACGAGGTTCACGGACGGCCGCCACTGCCAGCGCGCGCCACCCTGCGGCGGCTCGACGAGCCGCTGAAAATCCGCGTGTGTCACGTGCGCCGACTCGAACGCGATGGACTCCACGCCGCGGATCGCGGGAAGTTCGCTCCAGAAACGCGCCCAGAGCGATGTCGGTTCGATCACGACGCGCGCGACCGCGGCGGCCTCGACGTTCGCCTGAATGGAATAGCGGAAGTCGGTCAGCAGCAGGACGTCGCGCGCGGTCACCACCAGCAGCGCGCTCGACCCCGAGAATCCGCTCAGATAGCGGATGTTCGGCAGCGCGCTCACGAGCAGCGCGTCGAGCCCGGCACCCTCCAACGCGGTTCGCAGCGCGGCGAGACGTCGCTCGCGCCCGTCCATCATCGCGGGGCGCGCAGTATGTGCACGAGGCCGCGAAGCGCCATCTCGTACCCCTGCGCGCCGAACCCGCACACCATGCCGCGAGCGCCCCCGGCCAGCACCGAATGCCGCCGCTCGGGTTCGCGCGCCAGAATGTTGCTGAGATGCACTTCGGCGTAGGGCAGCCGCACCGCGCTCAGCGCGTCGGCGAGCGCGATGCTCGTGTGCGTCCATCCGCCGGCGTTCACCAGCGCGCCATCTGCCTTCTCGCGAAGTTCCGGGGCGACACCGGGCGCCGTGCCGCGTCCGCCCAGCGCGTGGATCGCGTCAATGAGATCGCCTTCGTGGTTGAACTGTGCGAACGCCAGCTGCACTCCAAGTTCGCCGGCCACGTCGCGCGTGCGCGCCTCGATCTCAGCGAGCGTCGTCGAGCCGTAGATCTCCGGTTCGCGCGTGCCGAGGAGGTTCAGGTTGGGGCCGTTGAGAACCGCGATCCTCACGGTTTCAGTCCAGTCAGCCACGACTGGAACTGCTGTAACTCCGCCGGACTCCCGGGCTCACCCGCGGGCGCCGAACTGGAGTGCGACGGCAGCGCGTCACCCTCATCTCCGCCGGCGGCGAAGAACTGGTCGAAGCGCAGTGTCTGCGACTGGCGCGAAACGGGCGTCGAGCCGCGCCCGTCAGATTCGCGAAAAACGGAATCGAGCGACAGCTCGGTCGACGCGGGCGCAGTCGGCTTGCCCTTCACCGACGCCAAACCCATTTCGACGGCACCCGCGACTTGCGCGAACGCGAGCGCTGCCTGTTCGTCGCTGGCCGCGATTGGCTGGCCCGCGAACAGTTCCTCCAGTTCGGCCGCTGCGCCGGCGACGACGAACTGAGGTGCCGAGGTGCGCGGCACCGGAGTCGGCGACGCCGCGCGGGTACGCGCGTTGCCCTGCACCGCGCGACGGGCGGCGAGTCCGGCAAAGTACGAACGGACGGTGTCGACCAGCACCGCAACAGGGCGCACCGGTTCGCGCGCCAGTTCAGGCTCAACCAAAGCCTCCGTCTCGGTCTCGGCCTCAGGCTCAGTCTCGGCCTCAGCTTCAGCCTCAGGCTCAGCTTTCGACGCCGGCTCGGCAGCCTGCTCCAGCATTCGCACGCGTTCCTTGAGCGTCTCGTCGCCGGGGAGCGCGGCCGAAAGCTGACGGTACACATCGAGCGCCTCGGCATTGAATCCCTGCTGCAGGTACAGCTCGGCCATCGTCTCAGTCACGAAAGGCTTGGCCGGAGGTTCAGGCTGCGCTGGCTCCGGCGGATCGGACTCCTCCGCGACGGCGAACGCTTCAGATTCGGGGAACGGATCCGAGAACGGATTCTCAAGAAGTGCGCCTGTCGCGGCGCCTTCAGCCGCGGCCTCGATCGGCGCGCCGAGTTGGACTTCCTCGAAGGCCGGAAACTCGATGCCTGAGTCCGGCTCCGCGTGCGCGGCCGGTTCCGCCGGGTGCGCCGGCTCCGACGTGACTTCAAAGTCAATGGCGAGATCCATCAGGCCGAGCGATTCACTCGGCGCGGCGACGGGCCTTGAAACAGCGGGTGTCTGCAGCGTCTTGATCGCATCGAGCGGAACGACCGGCGTCTCATCGGAAACGGTCGCGTCTGACACCGCGGCGACGACCTGCGGAGGAGGGGTCTCCGCCTGCGGCTCCTGTGGCACGAGTTCTTCATTCGCGGCGGGAGGATCGTCATGCGCGGTTCTCTCCGTGTCCGCGGCAAGATGCGCGAGCAGCGCGATGATCTCCTCGTTGCGCGGATCGGCGTCGAGCACACGCTCGTACCACGTGCGCGCGCTGTCGTTTTCCCCGTTCGTGCACGCGATGTCGCCCAGGTGCCGCAGCGCGATGAGATTCTCGGGATCGAGATTGAGCGCCGCCTCAAAGGTCGTCTTGGCTTCGTCGTAGCGGCCGGCTTCGAAGAGCGCCTGACCGTACACGACGTGGCCGTTCATGTTCGACGGCTGCTCCGCGAGGTGCGCCTGACAGATGGTGATGGCCTGGTCGAGGTCACCCGCTTTGCGGTATTCGTTCGCGAGCGACGCGAAAAACCGGCGAGGGTTTTCGTCGTAACGCTTCTTGAGCTCGTCGATGCGATCGGAGGCGGACACGGAATTTGAGGCTCGTGGTTGAATCGGACAGCTGTCGCCCGGCAATGCCGGCTGCGCGCTACCGGCCGCTGCATACAACAAGAAGGACTATTATCACATACGAGAAGTAATCTGCATTGCACGAGCCAAAAAAACGACTAGCCGCACGTTGGTTGGCTGGGAGCTCAAAGGTCAAGCTAATTGGTCACCTCTCGGGAGTGTCAGAGCTCTGCGGTTCAGAGCTTCGAGCGAGCTGACGCCTCTGAACTGCCGAGCTTTGACACTCCCGAGACGTGAGCACTGAGCTTGGACTATGACCTCTGAGCTGACTTGAACTCCGACCAAGTGCCTTTTTCCCTTGATTTTAGCCCCTGCGCGCCGGTAATTTTGAAGGCTCTGTCGACCCCCGTACCCTACCGAATTCTGCAAGGGAGTACCGCACGTGCTGCAACAGATGCGGAACAACGCGAAGTGGATCTGGCTCGTGATCGTGGTCGCCTTTGTCGGCGGCTTCCTGCTCTACCAGACCTCCGGCCTCGCCGGGCGTGCCGTGATTACGACCTCGACGGCCGTCGCGAAGGTAAACGGGACTGAAATCGGCTATATGACATGGCAGAACACCGCCACCCAACTCGAGCAGCAGCAGGAACAGCAGCTCGGTCGCGGCCTGACGCTCGATGAGCGGGCGCAGATGGAGACGCAGGCGTTCAACAATCTCGTCAGCGACGTGCTGCTGGATCAGGAATATGAACGCCGCGGAATCGGCGTTACGGACGCGGAAATCATCGAAGCCGCCAGAACGTCGCCGCCGCAACAGTTCATGCAGGCGCCGGAGCTCCAGACGGACGGACGCTTCGACCCGTCAAAGTACCTGCGATTTCTCTCCAGCCCCACCGCGAGGCAACAGGGGCTGCTCGCCAATCTCGAGTCATACTATCGGACGGAAATCCCCAAGCAGAAGCTCTACAACCAAATCGCCGGCGATGTGTTCCCCTCCGACACGAGACTGTGGATGGCCTTTCGTGACTTGCACGACTCGGCCACGATCTCCGAAGTCAACTTCAAGCCCGATGTTACGAAAGAGGTGAAGGACGCGGTCACCGATGCCGAGATGCGCAAATACTATGATGCGCACACCAAGGACTTCGACCGTCCCGGACACGCATCGCTCTCCATCGTCGAGATCGGGCGGCAGCCGACCGCCGCCGACACGGCCACGACGCTGAAGGCCGTGCAGGCGCTTCGCGCAGAGATCGAGAAAGGCGCAAAGTTCGACGATGTCGCAAAGCGTGAGTCAGACGACACCGTGAGCGGCCGCGACGGCGGCAAGCTGCCGATGTCCGGGAAAGGGTCGTACGTTCCGGAGTTCGAGGCCGCCGCGCGCAAGCTCAGCGTGGGTGAAATCTCCCAGCCGGTGCTGACGCAGTTCGGCTACCACCTCATCCGCCTCGACGAGAAGAAGGGTGACTCGCTCGCGCTCCACCACATCCTGAAATCGATCAAGCAGGGTGATTCCGCGGCGATGGTATCGGACAAGCGCGCCGATACACTCGCGAAGATCGCAAGCAGCGCCACCGAGCCGGCCAAGTTCGACAGCGCGGCCGCGAAGCTGCATCTGCTCGTCTCGCGCCTGAGTGTCGACGAAGGCTCGCCGGCGGTGTACCTCGGCCAGGTTGTGCCGAGTGCGAGCGCGTGGGCGTTCGGCGGCGCGAAGGTCGGCGAGTCGAGCGATTTGTTCGACGACGACCGCGGCTATTACCTGGTGCGCCTGGATTCAATCGCACAAGGCGGTGTACAGCCGTTCGACGCGGTCAAGGAGGAAATCCGTTCGCTGGTGGCACGCGAGAAAGCGGTCGACGCCCTCTTGCCCAAGGCCAAGGCGTTTGCGAGCGCTGCCGCGACGACGTCGCTCGATGCAGCGGCAAAGGCGCAAGGCCTGACGGTGGTGAAGGTCGGCCCATTCACGCGCAATATGCAGATGCCGCAGCTCGGGATGCTGAGTGAGGCGACGGGAGCGACCTTCAGCAAAGCGTTGCCGGTCGGCGTCGTGAGCGCTCCGATCCAGACGGCTGACGGTATGTACGTCATCCGCGTGGACAGGCGGACCGCCGCCGACTCGACGCGGTGGATGGCGCAAAAGCCGACGCAGCGCGAGCAGCTGCTCCAGGTCCTGCGCAACCAGAAGATCGGATTGTATCTCGGCGCGCTCAAGAAGGCCGCGAAGATCGAAGACATGCGGAAGGCGCTTCAGGCGGCGCAGAGAAGGGCGTCGTCGTAACGGCCACCGAAGACCGACAAGACCGAAGACCGACAAGACCGAAGACCTACAAGACCGAAGACCGACAAGCCTTAAAAACGAGAGGGCCCAGCGCAACTCGCGGGACCCTCTTGTTTTTTTCAGCCGTTCGGTCGTAGGCCTAAGGTTGTCGGCCCTCGGTCTTCGGTCTTCGGTCTTCGGTCTTGTCGGTCTTCGGTCCTTACAGCAGCCGCTTCGGCTCCTGGGCCGGCGTGCTCTCCTCACGTACGGGCATCGAACCCTGCGGCAGCGAGCTCGTCGTCGGGAGTGGCGCGTCGATCGCGTTCTGAACGTCGTTCATGTTCTTCTTGAATTCCTTGATGCCCTTGCCGAAGGATCCGGCGATCTCCGGAATTCGCTTGGCTCCAAATAGCAGCAGGCACACGAGCAAGAGCAGGCCGATTTCCATCGGGCCGAAGATCGAGGCGTGAAGTGGCATGTGGTCCTCCTAGAAGAGCGAACGCGCAATCAGATAGGCGATCAGGACCCCGACGAGGCTGAGCAGCGACACGTCGAGCGCGATGGGCCCCAATCCAAACTTTATGATAACTAAATCTATGTCGATATGTCCAAGGGAGGGGGTCACGGCCGTCGTCAGGAACTCCTTCGCCGACCCGGACGGCAGCCATTTTCGCGCGACGGCGGTCATCAGCCCCCCGACGAGGAAGCCGCAGAGCAACACTACGGCATGATACCCCGGCCTGTGCCTTGACGATCCTTTGGGTGCCATCGTTACGACCTCCGGTCCAGGACGTAGGCGATTGACTCCATGAGCGACTCCCGTGCCGCGCTGGAGGGAAGCCCCGCAAGCGCCTCCTCGGCTTCTTGCGCGAACTCCTCGCCCTTCCGCCGTGCGTATTCGAGTCCGCCGCGCTCCGTGACGATCCCCACGACCTCGGCGATGTGGGCATCGTCGGGCACCGGACTTTCGAACAGTTGATTGACCACCGCGCGCTGCGGGGGCGTCATGGATCCGAGCGCGGCAATGAGCGGCAGCGTGACCTTGTGCTCGCGAAGGTCGTTCCCGCTCGGCTTGCCCGTGACGCTTTCCGTCTCGGTGTAGTCGAGCAGGTCATCAGCGACCTGGAACGCCATGCCGAGCTGTTCGCCATACCGCCTGAGCGCTGCCCGGTGACGCGGAGCACCGCAGAGCGCGCCGACTTCGCACGCAGCACCGAGCAGCGAAGCCGTCTTGGCCCGGTTCAGCGTGAAGTAGTCACGCTCGGAAAACCCCAGCGCGTCGTATGAGGCCAGCTGGCGCATTTCACCAAGCGTCATTTCGTTCGACGCCGACGTGAACGCGCGCAGTGGCTCAAGATCCTCGAGACGAACCAGTTCTGCGAGCGCGCGCGAATACAGGTAGTCGCCCATGATCACGGCGATCTGGTGCGAGAACAGCGCGTTGATCGTCGGCTGGCCGCGACGCACGTTGGAGTGATCCACGGAGTCGTCGTGGACGACGCTGGCGAGATGGACGAGCTCGGCGACCGCGGCCATCGCCGTGGCCCGCTCGGCGGACCGGTCCTCGAGCGCGCTCGCGAGCAAGAGCAGCGTCGGGCGGAGCATCTTCCCCTTCATTCCCATCAGATGCGCGTTGGCCGCAGTGATGATCGGCGCATCGGCCTTCACGATCCGCCACATTTCGGCCGGGACGTTGTCGAGTTGCTCGCGCACCGGCTCCTGGATCCCGAGCAGCGCCGACGCGACGGGCGCCACTGGTACGCGGAGCCGCTCGCTGATCGTCACTTGGCGAGGGCCTTGTCGACGGCGTTCAGGCGTTCGCCGACGTCGCGAAACTGGATGTCCACGCCGAACACACGCTCGTAATACGTCTTGGCGTCGGTCGGCTTGCCCAGCGACTCGTTCACGTAGCCGAGAAGGTAGAGCACGCCGACGAGTTGCTCGTCGCGGGCGCCCGGCTCGCTGAGCGCCCGGTGGAGAATCGTGGCCGCGACGGGGAGCTGCTTCTTCTCGAGGAAGCAATGCCCGAGCGCCTCATAGGTGCGCACCCGGTTCTGGTGGCCGCGGAGCGCCTTCTGGAACTCGGCGATCGCTTCGTCGACGAGACCCATCTCCTTGTACGCCACGCCGAGGTCGTAGTGGGACTCGTGGTCCTCGGCGTCGACGTTGTCGGCAACGCCCTGCTTGAACTTCTTGAGCATGTCGGCAAAGTCGGCCTGCTCGTCGCCGGTCGGCGCCTCTTCGTCGACGACCATTCTGGTCGATTTCGGCGCTTCCTGGTCGCGGAGCCAGTCACCAAGCGAGACGAAGTCATCGTCGCCGCCGGCCGGCGGCGGCGGGGCCGGTACCGGGGCCGGCACCATGGGCGCCTCGAACGACGCGGTGTAGCGGCGACCGCCTTTCGTGGGCGTGACGACGCGCGCGGGCCGTACGGACGGTCGCGGCGCTGGCTGAACTTGCGTGGGAATCACAGGCGTGCCGAACGACTCGATCGCGGCGCTGGCACGTGCATCAGCGGGCGAAAGTTCGAGCACCCGGTGATAGACCTGCTTCGCCTTTTCGGCCTGCCCGTCGCGAAAGAGCGCGTCGGCGAGGGCGATGTACGCGTCGGCCAGCCGCGGTTTGTCGTTGGACCGGAACGCGTATTCGACCCGCTTCTGGTGATAGCGAACCGACCCCGGATTCAGGCGGATGATCTCGTCGGCGATCGAGCGCGCTCCTTCGAGGTCACCACCCTTCTCGAATCCGACGAGCGCGGCCTCGAGTTCCTTCAGGCCGCCCTCGCGGTCGCCGTCGTCGAGCAGCGCCTCGGCGTACTCGCGATGGAGCGCCCAGTTCGTCGGCTCCTCCTCGAGGCGGACACGAAGCATCCCGACCGAGTTTGCCAGCACGGACGTCGTCCGCCGGACGGGAGGCGGGAGCTCTTCGATCTGCTCGTCTGGGAGGATCGAGAAGGCAGTCGGCGTGTCGGGAGCGTCGGCGACGAGCTCGATGAGCGCATCTGATTCCTTCGCGAGCATCTCCGCCGATTTTCGCGGATCGGGCAACTCGTCGAGATCGAGAATCGGGAGCTCGACATCGGCGGGCGGCGCGGAACGTTGGGCTGACACGCGCGCGGTGCCCGCAATTGGCGTCCCGTCCAGATTGATCAACGGGAGATCGCCGGGGAGCGCGAGGCCGCGCGCTGAATGGTGCGGACCGCTCGGCGCCTCGGGAATCGCAGTGAGGTCGATCTCGGCGAATGCGCTGACCGCGAGCGGCGCTGCCTCGATAATCTCGGGATCGCCGAGCGAGGTGCTCTCGAGGCCGAGGATCGCGCCCGAATGCCGTCCGGCCGGTGGCGACGGATCAATCGCCTCCGGCATGATGTCGGGCACGAGGGCCTCGGGCAGGGCCTCGGGCATGATGTCGGGCACGATGTCGGGCACGCGGGCCTCGGGAACAACCTCGGGCACGACCTCGGGCAGGACTTCGGGCAGGACTTCGGGCGGCGGCGCCTTGGCGACCGGTGGCGGCGGCGGTGCCGAGGGCGGTGGCGGTGGCGGTGGCGGTGGCGGTGGCGCGATTTCGATCTTCGTGCTGATCCCGCGCGTGATGCGTCCCGCGCGCGGCGTCGGAGCGTCGAGATCGATGAACACGAGGTCGTCGGCCTTCGCGCTTTTCCCCGACCCGGCGGCTTTCACCTCCGCGTTGGGATCGAGCACCTTCATGCGCACAAACGTTGCCTGCGCCTCGGCCTCTCGTCCGGCGCTGGTGTAGCGCGCATGCAGGAGCTGGAGTTGCTCGAGCGCCTCCTTTTTCCGGTCGGCCTTGGTCAGTTGCTCGGCGAGCATCAGCCGGATGTCGTCCTGATCCGGGCAAAGGTCGGCGAACTCCTTGAGGGCGCGGAAGGCCTCCTCCATCTGACCGGCCTTTTGCATCCGGTCGGCGTACTCGAGGAAGTTCGACTTTGCGTCGCCGTTGAACCCCTTGGCCGCGCTGATCTTGCCGAGCTTGTAGTAGACGGTCGCGCGCCCCGGAGAGGTGCGGAGAATCTTGTTGCAGAGCGCGATAGCGTTGTTGAAGAACCCGCCCTCGGCGTAGAGATCGACCGCGCGCTCGTAGAGCGTCACGGCGTCCGGCGTGTACCCCTGGCGGACAAGGAGGTCGCCCACGCGGTTGTACAAGCCGACGTCGATATTGTCTTCACCGCCGGCGTCGTAGACGTCGAGGATCTCGCGATACGCCGCGATGGCCTTGTCGAGTTGCTTCTTCTGCTCGAAATCAGCGGCCTTTTTTCTCAGCGCAGCGACGTTTGCCATTATGCTGAAAGTTACGCCCTGCGCCCTACTCGTGACAAGCGTTTCCCTTCGCCCACGAACGGAGGCAGCGGTGGTCGCCGTACCAGTACGGGAGTTCGCGGATGTCGCCGATGTCGAACAGGGCGAGATCGGCGGAGTAGCCGGCGCTCAGCTGTCCTGTCTCGGACGCGAGGCCGAGGGCCGCGGCGCCGTTTGCCGTCGCGGCGACGATCGCTTCGCCGACGGACAGGTGAAGCTGGCTGACCGCGAGCGTCAGCATGAGGGGAAAGTTGACCGTCGGCGACGTCCCAGGGTTGAAGTCGGTCGCAATGGCGACGGCCGCTCCCGCGGCGATCAGGTCCCGGGCCGGCGCCTGCTTCTGCTTGCCGAGAAAGAGCATGGTCCCCGGGAGGAGCGTCGCGACGGTATCGCTCGCGGCGAGGGCGCGGATCCCCCGGTCGGAGATCGCGGCGAGGTGGTCCGCGCTCGTGGCGCCGAGCTCCGCGGCGAGCTCCGCGGCCCCACTGGGCTCGAGTTCGTCGGCGTGAAGCTTGAGCGCGAGACCGTGGGCATGCGCCGCGCCGAGGATTCTCCGCGACTCGTCGAGGGTGTACACGCCGGGCTCGCAGAAGATGTCCGCGAAGCGCGCGAGGCGTTCGCGCGCGACGCGGGGAATCATGTCGTCGACGAGCAGCGCGACGTACTCCGCGCGCGTGCGGGGCGCAGCGCGGTACTCGAGCGGGATCTCGTGCGCGCCCAGGAAGGTTGGGACGATGCGGAGCGGGAGCGCCGTCTGGAGCCTGCGGATCACGCGGAGCGATTTGAGTTCGTCCTCGACTGAGAGGCCGTAGCCGCTCTTGAGCTCGACGGTGGTCGTACCGTATGCGGCGAGGCGGCGGACACGCGGCAGGGCGAGGTCGAACAGTTCGTCCTCGCTGCGCGCGCGCAGGTCTCGCACCGAGCTGTGGATCCCCCCGCCGCGCTTGGCTATTTCCATGTACCCGACGCCGGCGGCGCGGAGTTCCTGCTCCTCAAACCGGGGCTTGCCAAAGATACCATGCGTGTGGGAGTCGACGAGGCCCGGCGTGAGGACGCCGCGGCCGCAGTCGACGCGCGCGGCGGACGGGTAGGCGCGTTCGATCTGGTCCTGCGGTCCGACGGCGGCGATGCGATCGCCCTCGATCGCGACGGCCGCATGTGTGAGGACTCCCGCGTCGCCGAGTTCCGCTGCGCGGCGCGCACGCGGCGGACCGGCGCAGGTGACGACCTGCGAGGCGTTGACGAAGACTGTTTGCGACGGCATCGGCGTGGAATCTACAGCGGGCAACGATACGATGACGCGCGCGATCGCATGGTGACGGTTTAGAGCGGCGGCGGCGCTAACATGGCGGCAGGATGTACTCCGTTTGGGCTGACTTTAATCGCGTTACGCGGAGACGTACGTGCGGGCGTACACCTGCACGAGGTGTCGGGACCGATGACCGATGACCGATGACCGAAGACCGAGGACCGAAGACCGAGGACCGACCACTGCGCAATATCAGCCGCACCACTCACTCCACACGTACAACCAACCGTACCCTTCCACGTAACGACAATGTTTCCAGCAATTTCAGGCATACGCCTCAGCCGCGACGTTCGGTCGCTCAGCGAATTTCGCGCGAACGCGGCGGCGTTTGTCGAACAACTCCAGTCCACGCAGGAACCGATCGTCCTCACGCAGCGGAGCCGCAGCGTTGCCGTTCTTCTCGCGGTCGACGCATACGAGTCGCTTGTCGATGAACTGGAGCTTCTTCGGGATCTGCGAGCGTCCCACGACCAGACAGGAGCCGGCCGCGAAGACGCCGCGCAAAACGTGGAGTCGCGCCTCCGCGGGATGCTCGGACGATGAAGGTGGTGTGGACGCCGCTCGCAGAGGAACGCGTCGCACAATTCATCCGGTCAATGCGCGCCGACCGCACCGGCGCAGCGTGGCGCTGGCTCCAGTCACTTCTGGCCAGGATTCGTGGACTGTCGCGCTCCCCGCGCGGCGCCCATGCCGGTGCCGAGGCCGGTGCCGAACCCGGCGAAATATTCTTCGACCCCTGCCGTATCCTCTATCGGATCGAGCGGCGTCGCCTGGTCATCCTGACCATCCGCCCCGTGGCAGAGCATCGCAAAAGCGCTAGGTACGCGGAACGCCCTCGGGGAGCGCGGCGCGTTGCGCACGATCGCTCATCAGCTGAGTGACAAACCGCTGGCCCTCGCCAATCCGCTCCACCTCGAGCGCGACCGCTTCGATCCCCTGCTCCATGCGCTCCAGCCGCTCCGAGACATCCTTCGGGATCTGCGGTGCAGCCGGCCGGTTCGCCCGCCGCAGCAACACGCGAGCAAACGCGATCGAGAGCGGCATCAGCACGCAGATGATACCGACGATCGAAACGGCGGTGATCTCCCCGGCGTTCGGCCGGCCAAAACGGTTCGGCACGCCCGTGCTGGTCGTCTGCGTGAGCCCGCTCGGCGCGGCGGAGATGGCTTTGCCAAGATCGCTGATGTCGGACTCGATTCCGCTGAGCCGGGCGTCGAGCTGGGCGATATGCGTATCGAGTCCCGCCGCGTCCGGCCCGGCCATCGCACTGCGGCGTGCGCGCGCGAGATTCGCCCGTTGGTTGTTCACGGAGGACCGCTGCCCGGCGAGTTCGCTCACGCGGTCCCGCAGCGCATCCACGTCCGCCGCCGTCAGCGGTATCGGAATGTTGGGCGCGCCTGGGCGTCCGCCAACTATCACCGCGGCGGGTGCAGCAGGCGCGACGGGCGCGCGCGCAGGAGCATGGGTGGTCGCTTGGGCCATGGTCACCATTACGCTACGCAATCGCCGAGGGTTTCGGAACTCAACTCTTGGCCGCGAGGTCCCGGAACCGACTAAGCGTCAGCGGCGCCTGCGCCTCACCGCGGCAGGCATAGTAGCATTTGTTACACGAGATCGGCTCGTACCGCGTATGCGTCGACCAGTGCCCGTCGGCCGGAAAATCCGGGCAGCGCCGGACATGTCCCGATGGATCGATATGCACCGTGGTCTCTCCCGCCCGGCACGGCTCCGTCATCTCGCCCCGCAGGTACCGCGGAATCTGCTCGATGTACCAGTCAGAGTTGCTCAGCACCCCGCGGTGCGCGCGCTTGAACGCCAGCAGTTCGGCCACCAGCGCCTCCATCCGGGCCAGCTGGTCACGGCGTATCAGGTGCGCGCCGTTGCCGTTCTTGAAGTCGGTATACACGGACAGGTTCGCCCCCGCCCCAACCGACGCCGCGTGGCGCACGATCGGCATGACCTCGTCGATATTGTCGTCCTTGATGACGGTATTGAACCGTACGGTCATCCCCCGCGCAGCCATCTGCGGCACCACGGCAAGAATCTTGGCAGCGAGGCCCGGAATCCTGCGCGCGCGATCGTGGCGTTCGTCGAGATAGTCGAGCGAGACGTTGATCTGGTCGAGCCCCGCGTCCCACAGCGCCTGCGCGCGATGGAGCGTGAGCATGCCGCCGTGCGTGATCAGCGTCAGGTACGTGAACGGCGCCGCCCGGTCGACCTCCGCGACGATCTCTTCGAGGTCCCGCCGCAGCAGCGGCTCGCCGCCGGTGAACGTGATCATCATCGGGGCAAATCGGCGCGCGGCGTCGGCAAACGACTTCAGCTCGCGGGCCTTGTTCGCCGGGTCCGTCTTCCAGTAATCGCAGAAGTCGCATCCCGCGTTGCAGCGCATGGTCACTTCGAAGTGCACCAGCACAGGCCGGCGAAACGCGCGCAGCCTGGCGTACTTGTACGCGAAGGGGATCAGGTGCCAGGCACGGTACTTCTTGGAAAGCATAGGTCAGGACCGGAGACCGACGACCGAAGACCGAAGACCGAACACGCTCACCCTCGGGCTTCGGTCTTCGGTCCTCGGTCGCCGTGCCCCATCATGGGAATCTGCACCCCGTTCGCCCGCGCCGCCGCGAGCGCGCTCTCGTACCCGGCGTCCGCATGCCGGGCGACGCCGATCCCGGGGTCATTCGTGAGCACGCGCTCGAGGCGCACGCGCATCTCAGGCGTGCCGTCCGCAACGATGACCTGTCCTGCGTGCAGCGAGTTGCCAATCCCCACTCCGCCGCCGTGATGAAAGCTCACCCAGCTCGCGCCGCTCGCCACATTGAGCAACGCGTTGAGGATCGGCCAGTCGGCGACGGCATCGCTTCCGTCCTGCATCCCCTCCGTTTCGCGGAACGGTGACGCGACGCTCCCCGTATCGAGATGATCACGCCCGATCGCAATCGGCGCGCTGATCTCTCCGTTCGCGACCAGGTCGTTGATCGCCACACCCAGCTTCGCGCGGTCGCCCTGGCCGAGCCAGCAGATGCGCGCCGGAAGCCCCTGAAAGTGGATCCGCTGCTGCGCCTTCTCGATCCACGTACGCAGATGCGTGTCGTGTGGGAAAAGGTCGAGCACCAGCCGGTCGGTGCGCGCAATGTCCGCGGGATCGCCCGAGAGCGCGGCCCAGCGAAACGGTCCCTTCCCCTCGCAAAACAACGGGCGGATGTACTCGGGCACAAACCCTGGAATCGTGAACGCGTCGGCGAGACCGGCGTCGAACGCCACGGTGCGAATGTTGTTCCCGTAGTCGAACGCAATCGCGCCGCGATCCTGCATCGCGCGCATTGCGCGCACATGCACCACCACGTCGCGTGTGGCGCGCTCGATGTACGCCGCCGGGTCACTCCGCCGGAGCTCCGCGGCCTCATCGAGCGACATCAGCGCCGGCACGTACCCGTTGAGCATATCGTGCGCGCTGGTCTGATCGGTGACGACGTCTGGCGTCACACCGCGCGAGACGAGTTCCGGCAGCACGTCCGCGGCATTCCCCACGAGGCCCACGCTCAGCGCAGACTTGGTGGCCCGCGCGCCATCGATCCACGCGAGCGCTTCGTCGAGCGAGGCGGTCATCCGGTCGCAGTAGCCCGTCGCGAGCCGCTTCTCGATGCGCGCCGGGTCCACCTCGACGCCGAGGATCGCCGCGCCCTGCATCGTGGCGGCGAGCGGCTGCGCGCCGCCCATTCCACCGAGGCCCGAGGTCAACACAAAACGACCCGCGAGCGAGCCCCCGAAATGCGCGCGCGCAACGGCCCCGAACGTCTCGTACGTCCCCTGCACGATCCCCTGCGACCCGATGTAGATCCACGACCCCGCCGTCATCTGCCCGTACATCATGAGCCCGAGGCGCTCGAGCTCGCGGAAGTGCTCCCAAGTCGCCCAGCGGCCCACGAGGTTGGAGTTCGCGATCAGCACGCGCGGCGCGTGCGCGTGCGTCCTGAACACCGCGACGGGCTTGCCGCTCTGCACCAGCAGTGTCTCGTCGTTCTCGAGCGCGCGCAGGCTGGTGACAATCGCGTCGAAGCATTCCCAATTCCGGGCCGCCTTTCCGGTGCCGCCGTAGACCACCAGGTCACCGGGCCGTTCCGCGACGTCCGGGTCCAGGTTGTTCATCAGCATGCGCAGCGCCGCTTCCTGCTGCCACCCTTTGCAGCTCAGCGTGCTGCCACGCGGCGCACGCACCACGCGCGCCTCCGGTTCCGCGATCGCGCTCATGACATCTCCTCCACGAATTCCCCCAGGGCCACCGCGTCGGCGAGCGCGGTGATGTCGCCGCCGAGCACGCGGTCGTCCGTCAACGTCTTCACCAGCGCGCGCACCCTGCCGTGCGCGCGCTCCACCGCAACGCTCGACCGCAGCGGGCGCCGGCAGTCGATCCCCTGCATCGCGCACATCAGCTCGATCGCGAGGACGTGCTGCACGTTGCGCACGATCCGGCGCAGCTTCCACGCGGCGCCCATCGCCATCGGCACGACGTCTTCCTTGCCGCCATCCGTCGGAATGGTGTCCACGCTCGACGGGTGCGACAGCACCTTGCATTCGCTCGCGATCGACGCCGCCGTCACCTGCGCCATCATGAAGCCGGAGTGCACTCCGGCGTCGCGCGCAAGAAATGGCGGCAGCCCCTCGTTCATGTCGGGATGCACCAGACGGTCGATGCGCCGCTCCGACATCGTCGCAAGGTTCGTCATGGCGATCGCGAGGAAATCAAGCGCCATCGCCACGGCCTGCCCGTGGAAGTTTCCGCCGGACAGCATCGTGCCGTCGTCGAATACGAGCGGGTTGTCCGTCGCGGCGTTCAGCTCGCGGCCGATCACGCCTTCTGCGAATACGATCGCGTCGAGCACCGGGCCGTGCACCTGTGGCATGCAGCGCAGCGCGTACGCATCCTGCACGCGCGCATCGCCCACGCGGTGCGATTCGCGAATCGCGCTCGCGGCAAGCAGCGATCGCAGCAGCGCCGCCGACGCCGCCTGCCCCGTCTGTCCGCGCGCATCGTGTATGCGGGCATCGAACGCGTCGGGTGTGCCCAGCAGCGCCTCGAGCGACGCCGCGCCGGCGACGTGCGCGGTGTTCCAGAGCGTCCGCGCATCACCGACCGCCAGCGCGGCGATCGCCGTGTGCGCCTGCGTGCCATTGATCAGGGCAAGCCCTTCCTTGGGCCCGAGCGACACCGGCGCGAGCCCCGCGGCGGCCAGCACCGTGCCTGCGGCACCCCGCTCGGATGCCGCGCCGCGCAGCAAGTCCCCCTCGCCGATGAGCGACACCGCGAGATGCGCCAGCGGGGCAAGATCGCCGCTCGCGCCCACGCTCCCCTGCTCCGGCACCAGCGGCCACAGGTCGGCGTTCAGCATTCCACACAACAGCTCCGGGAGCGCGGCCCGCGCGCCCGAGAAGCCCTTGGCGAGGACGTTCGCGCGCAGGAGCATCATCGCCCGCACCTCGCGGCGCGGGAGCGGCGTCCCCACGCCGGCCGCGTGGCTGCGGACGAGGTTCACCTGAAGTGCCGCGAGCTTCTCCGGCGGAATCGCCACGTCGGAGAGCTTGCCGAACCCCGTCGTCACGCCGTAGACGACGTCGTTGCGCCTGACCAGATCCTCCACCACGCGCCGCGTCGCGGCCATGCGCGCGAGCGCCGACGGGTGAACGGACGCGCGCGCTCCGCCCTCCGCTACCGCGCGCAGTTGCGCGATGGTGAGCGTGCGTCCGTCGATTGATACTGCGGTGGCTGTCATGAAATCGTCGTGGACTACGGCTGCCGGTAGTCGCTCCGGTTGTAGTTGAACTTGACGTCCTGCTCGGCGTTCAGCGCAATGAAGAAAGTAAACGAGAAGTTGCCGTTCGGCGCCTGGGTAAAGCCGAACACGGCGCGCCAGTCATGAAGCTGGCGCGACAGCGAAATCGTCTGCGAGCCGAACTGCCGAAGCTCCAGATCGTAGTTTGTCTGCCAGTTCGCGCTCCACTTCTCGGTCAGCGGGAAGCTCGTTTGGAACGCGATGTTCATCTGCGGCGGATATTGGATGATTGATCCACCGGCGGTGGTCGTCGAGTTCGTCGCGTCGACCGGGGGCGTGGCCAAGGCGCTGCGCACGCAGAGGTCGTACTGCACGGGGTTGATCGCCTGGAGTGACTGGCACTGGAGCGTTGGGTCGTACGCGATCACATTGCCGCCCACTGGCGGGCGCTGCTGGTTGTCCGTGAATGTCACGGACGCGGTGAAGCCATTGGCCACCGGGATCTGCGCGAGCGCCTGCTGGGGACTGTTGGGACCGGCCACCGTCTGCATTTGCGCGACCGTCTGGTCCGTCTGGCTCATGTCCGGCCGGTCGAGCGTGCCGGTGGTGTCGTGGGCGGACGCCGCGACACGCGGCGGTGCCGTACCGAAAAGTCGCTGGAAGGCGTGAACGAGCGGCGACTTGCCGTCCAGCGTGAACGTCGCGTGAATGTCTGTCAGGTACGGCGAAAACTTGGCCGAGTCGCTGAGCACGTTGCCCTGGAACAGCGAATAGTCTGAGCCGAAGTCAAAACCCGGGAGCAGATCAGAACGCAGCGTATAGCCAAAGTTGTCCGTGGTGAACCCGGTCTTGTGCGTCTCCTGCGCACGCTGGAAGTCCCACGTCAGCGGCGTGAATACGAGGGAGAGCACGTGGATCTTCCGCGCGTTCTCCGGATGCGTGATATCCGAATCCCCGCCCTGCTTGAGCTTCGCCTCGATGTTCGTGGAGAGCGAGAGCGTCATCTGTTTCTGCGCGAGCGCGCCGAGGTAGCCGATCGGCGATCGCCCGGTGGCCTCGAGGTACGCGTTGCTGACGGTCGCCTGGGGTGAGTAGGAGAACGAGAGCGACGGCGTGATCGAGTGGCGCCACTTGGCGACCGGGCCGAAACCGCCGAACAGCCCGTAGAACGTCGGCGAGATGGACAGGCCGTACGAGAGCCGCTTGCTCTGCGAGACCCAGGTCGCACCGGTGCGCTCGCTGCGCACGAAGTACGCCCCCGGGTCCACGTTCGAGATGGACACGTTCGGCGTGATGTTCCACCGGCTCTGGATCAGCTGCGGCGTCGCGACACTCAAATCGAAATCGATGGTCTCGAGGTACGTCCGCTGATAGACTCGCGTCGTGCGGGCGGCGGTGTCCAACGGGTCGAGGATCGTGCGGAGCTGAGGGTAGTCGGCCTCGGTGTCCCCCGTGCGCACGGCCGCGGTCACCTGAAAATCACCGACCTTGAACGGCGTGTTGAATGCGATCGTCGTGTTCTTCGTGCTGCGGTTGATGCTCGTGCTGTCGAGCGTGCCGTCAGAAAGCGTGTTGTACCGGTACGAAAAATCGCCTTGAGAATCGATATGCTGGCTCTGCGACGACGCGAACGTGAAGCTCGGCGTCCACAGCAGCCAGCTGCTCACGTTGATCGGCTGCGACGTGAGGCTCAGCGATGGCAGGTTGTCGTCGATCTCGGGCCGCCCGGGATATTGCCGCCGCTCGCCGCCGATCTGCAGCGAAAACGGTCCCTTGGTGTCGGAGTAGCCGATTTGCGAGAGGATTGTCGCGAGCGGCGCGATCGGGTTGATGGCCGTCTGGCGCTGGACCGTGGTGTTCGACGTGTAGTTCAGGTTCATCGTCAGCCGCGACGCGAGCGAGAAATTCTGCGCGTGCTGCCACGACAGCGTGAAATTCGATGAGCCGCTGCTCAGCTCCTGCTCCGACGCCGAGATCGTCCCCGACAGGAAGCGGTCGAGCAGCTTGTAGCGCACGGTGCTGTGATACCACACCCAGCCCGGATCGTCGAACGTCGCCTTTGCGGCGCTGCGCCAGTCCATGGAGACCTGCGCATCGTAATAGTCGCTCAGCGCGAAATAATATCCCGCGTTGTAGACCGTGCGGCGGTAATCCGGGCTGTTGCGCAGCAGTTCCGTGAGGCCGAACTGCGGCGTGAGGATCCCCGAATGCCGGCCTGCGTGCGAATCCTGAAAGATGAACGGAAACCACATCACCGGAATGTCCTGGATGTACAGGATCGCCGGGCGCGCGACCATCACCGTGCCGCCGATGCGCTTGATCTCCGTCGCGCGAAAGTGATAGTGCGGGAACGAGTCGGGGCAGCTCGTGATGATGCCGTTGCGCCCGTAGAACGCGTTCCCCTGTGCAGAGGCCGAGTCGCCCGAGAACGCGCCGACGTCCGCCGAGACGTACCACGTCGCGGTGCTCTTCGTGGACGTCGAGAGGAGCGAGGCCCGCCCTTCCTTTCGCTCCATGTCATACGCCATGCAATCCGGGCCGCCGGCATTCACGTCCTCGCCGGGTCGTGACGCATCACGCAGCACAATCGAATCGCCGCACGCGCGCACCGTCGCCGAAGTATCCGAGTAGGTGATGGTGCGTGCGACGATCGTCGTCGGGTCGCGCAGCACCGCGGCGCGCTCCGCACCGTGCTGAGTCAGCGTGATCGACTTGTCGGCCGCGCCGAACACCACCTCGTCCGCCTTGTAACGCACCGTCCGGAATCCGTTCAGGCGCATCAGCTGGTCGCCGACGCTGTCCGCCACCGGCCACCTCACGAGCGGCGCGTTCCGGAGCGAGTCGCGGCGCGCTTGCGCCGAGTCATCGGCGGTGCGCATCGGGTTCGCCTGCGGGCTGGCCGGCGTACGGGGTGCGCCCGGCTGCCCTGGCGTGGTCGTCGGCGGTGGGGGCGGGGGCACGGTCCCCTGCGCGCGCGCCTCATTCGCCCACCCCGCAAATGCGAGCGCGGACACGACGGCCGCCACGGCGACGCGTGGTCCGCGCCAGCCGCGCATCACCCCGTGAGACCCCCCGACAGCTCCGCCTCGCGCTCGCGCTTCAACCGCGCCTTGTAGACAAACCGTGAGACGATGATGCTCACCTCGTATAGACCGTAGACGGGAATCCAGAGCATGAGCGTCGAGATGATGAAATCACCAGGCGTGACAATCTCGCAGATGATGAGCGTGCCGACGATCGCGTGCCGCCGGTATTTGGTGAGAAACTGCGGCGTGACCAGCCCGATCGCGGTGAGCGCGAGAATGACGATCGGCAGTTCGAACATGGCGCCGAACGCCAGCGAAACCGCGAACAGGAACCCGAAATACTCCGACACCGTGAGCATCGCATCGATCGATGCGTGCGGAAGCTTGTTCATCAGTCCCATCGTCACCGGCACGAACACGAACACGGACATCGCGATGCCCGCAAGGAAGAGCACGGCGGCCCCGATCAGCACCGGGATCAGAACCTTCCGCTCCTTCTTGGAGAGTGCTGGGGACAGAAAAGCCCAGACCTGATACCCCACTGCCGGAAATGCGATGACTACGGCAAGGACTCCCGCCACCTGGAGCAGGATCGTGAATGGATCGATGGGATGGGTGTAGACGAGCTTTCTGGTCAGGTACGGCGCGATCGGCTTGACCGCGATCGCGATGAGATCCACCCCGGACGCGGTCGCGAGCCAGAACGTGAACACGAACGCGATCGCCACCGCGAGCAGGCTCTTCAGGATGCGCCAGCGCAACTCCTCGAGGTGGTCGAGGAACGGCATCTCGGCGGAGAAACTTTCTTGATCGAGTGGCAGGGGTCGTCCCGGTGTTGCCGGGGCGGGCGCGCCGCGCAGTGCGCGGCGCGCTCACCTCACGGCTTCTTGAGTAGGTCGGCGGCCGACGTCGCCTCTGGCGAACCCGGGTACTTGGCCACCAGCTGCTGGAACAGGGCCATCGCCTTGGCGGTCTGCCCCGCCAGCTGCGCAAACTTGCCACGCTTGTACAGCGCGCTCGACGCGTGCGGAGTCTTCGGATACTTGTCGACCACGATGGCGTACGCCGAGTCGGCCGACGCCGACTGGCCTCCGAGATCGAAGCTATGCGCAATCTCGTACTGCGCCTCGCCCGCATTCGGGTCGTTCGGGAATTGCGCGAGCATTTCGATGAAGGTCGCGCGCGCGGTCTCATAGTTTCCGCGCTGCATCATCTGCTCGCCAAGCTGGTACAGTTGCGCCGGCCCCGGCTGCGTCGCGCCGCCTGCAGCGGCCGGAGGCGCACTCGGCGACGCACTGGAGGGCTGGGCCGCCGACGCAAGATCGGCCTGCTGGCGCTCGAGGTCCGCACGCACATCCTGCATGCGCTTTTGTGTCTGGCCGAGCAGCTCCTGGATCGTCAGCAACTGCTGGCCGAACGTGTGCATCGTAATCGAGAGGTCGCCCTGAAAGCGCGAAACGTCGGTGGAGAAGCGCGCCAGATACGCGTTGACCGCGCGCACCGAGTCCGCTACGGCCGCAACCGCAACGGTCGCCTTCTGGAATTCCGCACGGTGAACGGAATCCGCACGCGCATTCTCCGCGCGGAGCACGGCGAGATCGCCCTGCAGCGTGCGCACATCGTTGCGCGTGGCGAAGCATGCGCTGGCCGCGATCGTGGCGGCGGACAGGACCAGCGCCCGAATCGTCCGACTGATCAATGGGGCATCCTCAGTTTGTCGCCACCGGCGATGATTTCGAATTCTGCGCGGCGGTTCTTCGCCCACGCTGCTTCATCCTCACCCTGCGCTGCGGGGCGTTCCTTGCCGAAACTCACGGTCTCGAAGCGCGATGCCTCGACGCCGCGCGAGACGAGATAGCGCTGCACCGACGCGGCGCGGCGCTGGCCCAGCGCGAGATTGTATTCATCGGAGCCGCGGTCGTCGGTGTGGCCCGCGATGCGGATACGCAGCGCGACGTTCGCGTTGAGGATCCCGACCTTGGCGTCGAGCGTCGGCTTTGCGTCGTCGCGAATGTCATCCTTGTTGAAATCGAAGTACACCGCCGCGGCGATCGCCGCCCTGGCGGAGGCTGCCTCGGCCTCGAGACGCGCCGCTTCTGCGGCCGCCGCGCGGCGTGCGGCTTCGTCGGCCGCTGCCTTGCGCGCGGCCTCTTCTGCCGCGCGGCGCGCGGCGTCGATGGAATCCTGATTCACCTTCGGCGCGGCCGGCGGCGCGACGACCGGCGCCGGAGCGGGCTCCGGCTTCTTTTTGCATGCGGTCACGGCGAGCATGGCCAGCGCGGCCACGACGATCGATGAGCGGGAATTCAGCATGGAACGTCTCCGTAAGTGTGGGGAGAGAAAGCGATCATCGGGCTGCATCGAGATGCGGCGACCACGCGCCCATGCGTGCGGCGCCGTTATGTGTGAGCTGCCGCGTGCGCCCGGACTCGGCGTCGAGCACCCAGAGCTGCTTCATCCCGGTACGCGTGGAGGTGAACAAAAGGTGACGGCTGTCCGGTGCCCACGAGGGTTCGTCGTTGCGTCCTTCGCTGGTCAGGCTCTGCACGCTGCGGTCGCTCAGGTTGATGGCCATGATCTGGAATACGCCGGCGACCTGAGACTGAAACGCCACCCGTCGGCCGTCCGGCGACCAGTCGGGATCGGAGCGGTACATCTGGTCTCCGAACGCCGTCGTCGTCAGCAGATCAGGGTTCGTGCCGTCGGCATCCATAATATACACCTCGGCATGGCCGAGTCGATTGGACGTGAAGGCGATCTGTTTGCCGTCGGGGCTGAAGCTCGGACTCGCGTTGCTGAACCCACGGCTCGGCATCAGCCGGACCGGCGGCGAGTTCGCGAACGGCGCCGCCGAAAACAGGTCGCTCCCGTCGTCGCCGGCAGCGAACACGAGCGTGTTGCCGTCCGGTGAGAATGCCGGCGAGAGATTCAGCGTGAAGCGCGTGGCAATGCGGTGCGCAGTGCCCGTCGCGAGCTCGCGGACGACGATAGTCTGGTGGCCGGTGTTCGCCAGCTCGTCGTACGCCACGTAGCGCCCGCTCGGATGCCATGCCGGCGAGAGACCCCCAGCCGTCGCCGGCACGGCGTGCGCGCCGGCTCCGTCGGAATCGATGATCCAGATCGAGCCGTCGCGGACAAACGCGATGCGCGTGCCCGCGACGCCGCGCACGCCCGTGATCACGCGCTCCACCTCGTCGGCTCCGCGATGCACGGCGAGGCGCCAGTCGGGGCCGAGCGCCGGCGCGGCGAGGGGAAAATCCCATGCGTTCATCACGCGGGCGCCGGCCACATCGTGCACGGCGATATGCAGCGACCCGGAAGGCGTGACCGACGCCTGAACAAGGGCGGCCGCACCAGCGGTTGCGAACGCCTGATAGTTCAGCGCACCCGTGGGGGCGTCGCCACTGTCGGACGCGATCACCGAGACGCGGTCGCCGAAGTCGAGGTCGCGGGCGAGGATCGCCTTCACCGAGTCGGCGTTCGGCCCAGTGACGGGAAGGATGAGCACCCCAGGTCGTGTACCCGGCGCGTAGGTCAGCCCGATGCGCACTCCGCGCGTGGCCGTCGTGTCCTGCGCGCGAACGATGGCGGGCACGCCGAGTGCGCCGAAGGCAAGAAGGACGAGCGTGCGTGCAGAAATCATTTCAGTTTGCTGGGGTCAAAGCTAAAGACGATCGGAAGCACGTCATCGGCATAGCCGGCCGGCAACGGGCCGAAACCGCGCCACGCCGCATTCACCGCTCCTTCGGCCTCGATGTCGAACTCAAAATTGCCGCTCCGACTGAGGAACTTGAAGCCGGACACCTTTCCATCACGGCCGACCATGAAGAACACTTCGGCGCGCAGCGCGCCGACATTTCCCTTCGGTGCGAAATTCAGGGCGATCTGCCGGACGATGTTGTTCAGGTACACGGGGTACGGAAAGTCGATCCCCTCGGTCTTGATGGTCTCCACGTCGGCGCCCTTGTCGCCCTCCGGGCCGCCGCCCGCCTTGGGCGCGTTCTTGGTGACCGCCTCCTGCTTCGTCGCCATCTTCGGCGTGGCTTGCACCACCGGCCTCGTCACCCGCTTTGGCTTTACGGGCGTCTTGACCTTCACGACGGGCTTGGCGACGGCCTTGGGAGGCGCCGGCGTGGGCACGACGGGCGCGGGCGCGGTGGTGACCACGCCCACCGCGCGTTCACCCGGAGGCGCGGCGATGAGTTCCACCTTGTACATCGGCGGCACTGCGACCGGCGCACTCGTCTGCATGACGATGAGCGGCACGATGATCGCCGCGTGCAGCAGGAGCGAAGCGCCGATCGGCCCGGTCAGCGATCGGGGCGCCGGGCGCGCCGCGATCATTTCACGACCTCTTCGGGTTCGGTCACGAAACCAAGATTGGTCACGCCCGCCGCCTGGATGATCGCAAGCACCTGCGCGACCGTCCCGTAGTTCACGTTCTCGTCGGCCCGCAGATAGACGCCGTCCTTTCCTTGTCTCGACGAAATCCCCTTGAACGCCGCGCGAAACGTCCTGAGCGACATCTTGGTATCGCCGGCGTAGACGGACCCGTCGCGCGTAATCGAAATCACCAGGCCGCTCTTCGACTCCAGCGGCGTCGCCTCCGCCTTCGGGAGCTTGACGTCCACGCCGCCCTGCATGATCGGCGCCGTGATCATGAAGATCACCATGAGCAGCATCATGACGTCGATCAGCGAGACGACATTGATCTCTGCGTTGAGCGGTGTGCGCTCGCCGCGTCCGCGACGCCGCATGCTAGATCCTTCCCTCGCGCGCCATGAGTGCGATCACCTCTGAGCCAAAGCCGTCGAGTTCGCCGTCGAAGCGGTTGAGCTTCGTCGCAAAAATGTTATACCCGAACACCGCAGGAATGGCGACGGCGAGCGCAACCGCCGTGGCGGTGAGCGCCTCGGCGACGCCCGGTGCAACCGCGCCGAGATTGCCCGCCCCGCTCTTCGCGATGCCAAGAAAGGCCGAGATCACGCCGAGCACCGTGCCGAGCAGCCCCATGAGCGGGCTCGCCGATCCAATGATCGCCAGCCCCGGGATCGCGCGGCCCAGCTGGTCGCGCTCGGCGTTCGATTCGGCGTCGAGCACCAGCCGCAGTGCCTCGACTTGGGACGCATTGAGTTGCTGGCGGACGTCGCCGCCGTCCGCCGCGAGCGGGCGTGTGTCGTGAAGGAATGAGATCGCACGCTGGAACACGCGCGTATACGGGCTTGGTTTCACGCGCTTCGCGATCCCGACGGCCTGCTCGAGGCGCGAGGCCTTCTCGAACTCCTCGAGGAACGCCCGGCTGCGCTTGTACACGCTGCGGAACTCGATCCATTTGGCCAGCATGATGCCCCAGCTGATGAGCGAGAGGAGTGCGAGGAGGGCGAGGACGCCCTGGGTCACGTACGACGCGCTCTTGATGAGCTCGATCGGCGTGCTCGGGATGGCGCTGCTCAGCTGAAACGAGGGCATCATGCTATGGGCGGGATGGGATCAAACCGCGCGGGAATGCGCGAAACTCAGCCGGGCTTCCTGAACCAGTTGTAGGTCTCCGCGAGGCCCGTCTCGACCGTGACGCTTGGTTTCCAGCCGAGGAGGCGCGACGCCTTGTCGAAGCGGATGCAGGACCGCTGCTGCTCGCCGTCGCGCTTGGGGGCGAAGTCGATCGGCACGCTGGTCTTCGCGGCACGCTGGAGCGATTCCGCGAGGTCGAGCACGCTCGTTTCGATGGAGGTGCCGATGTTGATCGCGCGGTCATCGAGGCGCTTGACCGGCGGCAGGACTGCCGTGGATGCGATCAGGTTCGCGCGCGCGACGTCCTTCACGAACACATAGTCGCGTGTCTGCTGGCCATTGCCGAAGATCGTGATCGGCCTGCTGTCGAGGATCCGCTGGCAAAAGATGGCGACGACGCCGGCCTCGCCGTGCGGGTCCTGGCGCGGACCGTACACGTTCGCGTAGCGGAGCGAAACCGTATCGAGGCCGTGCGTCCGCGCGTAGTACGCGAGATAGTACTCGACGCTCAGCTTGGAAATGCCGTAGGGCGATTCCGGATCCTTCGCCGATTCTTCAGGGCTGGGCGGCGTGCTGGCGTCGCCGTAGATGGCTCCGCCCGTCGACGAGAAGATCACCCGCGGCCGATGCGGCGCATGGCGCGCCGCCTCGAGCAGGTTCAGCGTGCCGATGATGTTGCACGACGCGTCCGCGCAAGGATCGGCGACGCTGATGCGCACGTCCATTTGCGCCGCGAGCATGAACAGCGAGTCGAACCGCCCCTCGCGGACGAGGATCGCGGCCTCCGGGCTGCGAATGTCGAGATGCTCGAAGCGCGCACCCGCGGGAATGTTCGACCGCTTGCCGTGCGAAAGATCGTCGACGATCACCACGTCGTGATCCGAGGCAAGGAGCGCCTCGGAGACGTGGGACCCTATGAAGCCGGCTCCGCCGGTTACCAGCGCGCGTCGTTTCAGGGCATTTTCGCGGTTACGCGTGCCCGCATGCCCTGGGCGACGCCGGCCTGAAGGAGCTGGAGGACAATTGCGCCAGACCCGTACGGCGTGACTCTCGTCACTTGGGCCACGGCCACTGCCTCCGGCGGGAGATCCGCGCCGTACTCATCGGTGCCGCGATCGCGAAGGAGCGTCACCTGGTCGCCGGGGACCAACCCATCCTTTGCCGTCGCGGACAGGACGAGGTAGGACCCAGCGCCCGGAAGGACGGGATTGTAATTGAGCCAGCTCACCTTCGTCGCGAGACCGAACTCCACGCGCTTCGGAAACACGCCAGGCGCCTGGCGAAGTGTGTCGAGCGGCATGAGCGCCTGTCCCTCGAACACATCCTCGAACTTCTGCACGAGCTGAGCGCGGGACCGGCCGTTGGCGCCGGGCGCGATGAGCTTCACGACGCCAGTCGGCACGAGCACCTGGCCCTGGCCTTCGATGAGGCTGTCGAGCCGGTACACGAGGAACCGGTCACCGAGCGATGCCCCACCTTTCGGCAGCCGTACGAATACGGGCTCAAGGTATTGGAGCGGGCGATTCGCAGCGGTCATGTTGATTCCGGCGGCCTCGGTGGCCTCTTCGAGCGCGCCGGCATCGGAAGGGCCACCCGCGCTCCACACGAACGGAGATGCGAGAAACTCTCCCGCGCGGACGGCGGTTGGTGCCGGCCGGAGGTTCAGCGAGGCGCGCGCAATGTGTTCGACGCGGTTGGCTTCAGGGTTGAACACCGTCATTCCGTGGGGCTGCTGCGGACGCGGCGCCGGCGGCGGGCTGTCGACCACGATCGTCGGAGCTGGATTTGTGTCAGCGGCGGCCGGGGCGGGCGCCGCGGCTGGTACCGCGGGCGTCGTCATCGCCGGCGCTGCTACAGTCGGCGCTGCGACGGCTGGCGCGGGTGCGGCCGGCGCGGGTGCGGCTGGCGCTTGGGCGGCGGGTCGCGGCGAACTCGCGGCCACGGCACCAGCGGCCGGGAGAGCCAGCGTCTCGCCCGGATATATCCAGTGCGGGTCTTGGATCTTGTCGGTATTGAGCCGGTAAATCTCCGGCCACAGGAATGGATCGCCGAGATACTTGTTGGCGAGGCTCCAAAGCGTTTCGCCCTTGTTGACGACGTGGCTCCCTGGGGCTTCAGCCTGCGCCCAGAGCGGAGACGCCGCGGACAATCCGACGACGAACAGCGCGAGAGACCGGAATCGGGAACGATTCATAGGACGGAAGCCTGTTGATGGCCGTGGCGAAACCATGTGACCGGCATTGGACCGGACACGCTCTTACGGGAACAGACGAACAGGGCGCACGAGAGGAAACAGCGCTATGGAAAGTAATGTTTGCGCGCCACGCGCCATCACCCTCGGTGGTGGCCGACCCTTGGCCCGCGACGCTACGTTTTACCCCGCAATCACCCCCACGTTACAGGGATCCCCCGCCATGACCCGACTCCGAATCGCCTGCGCCCTCCTCGCGCTGACCGCGTCTGCCGCGTCGGCGCAAACACGGATGCTGCGCTCCCCATCGGTCAGCACGACCAGCATCGTCTTTGCGTACGCGCAGAACATCTGGGTTGTGCCGCGCGCCGGCGGCGCGGCACGGCGCCTCACGAGCTTCCAAGGCGCGACCGAGAACCCGAAGATCTCACCGGACGGCAAGCTCGTCGCGTTCAGTGCCGAATACGGCGGCAACGTTGACGTCTATGTGGTGAGCATCGACGGCGGCCAGCCGAAGCGGCTCACCTGGAACAGCGCGCCCGACGAAGTGCAGGGGTGGACACCGGATGGCGCGAGCGTCCTCTTCGCCTCCACGCGCGAAACCGACGGGCCAAGCGCGGCGCCCAAGTTCTACACCGTGCCGGCCGCGGGCGGCGTCGAAGTCCGGCTGCCGCTGAACCGCGCGTATCAGGGGAAGATCTCCCCGGACGGGACCCGGATCGCGTACCGCATGAACAACTCGTGGGACGAGGAGCGACGCAACTATCGCGGCGGGCAAAACCGTCCCATCTGGATCGCGGACATCAAAACGCTCGATGTCGAGACGCCGCCGTGGAAGGACTCGAAGGACATGGATCCGGTGTGGGTCGGCAACGTGGTGTATTTCATTTCCGACCGCGACGGCGTGGCGAACGTCTGGTCGTACGAGAGCACGACGAAGAAGCTCGCGCAGATCACGGACTTCTCCGATTTCGATGTCAAGACGCTCGACGCGGGCGGCGGCGCGATGGTGTTCGAGCAGGCCGGCTACGTGCACGAGCTCGACCCGAAGACCGGCAAGCACCACGTCGTCAACATCGTCGCTGCGGGTGACTTTCCGTGGATGATGCCGCAGTGGAAGGACGTCTCGGGCCGGATCGCAACGATGGCGCTCTCTCCGACGGGAAAGCGCGCGGTGGTCGAGGCGCGCGGCGAGATCTTCACGATTCCGGCGGACAAGGGGGGCGTGCGGGATCTCACCAACTCGAGCGCGTCTGCCGAACGCGACCCGGCGTGGTCACCGGACGGAAAGTTCGTCTCCTACTTCAGTGACAAGTCCGGCGAATACCGGCTCTACATCGAGGCGCAGGACGGCCTCACGCCGCCTCGTGAAATCGCGCTGCCCAATACGAAGCACTACTACACGCCGTCGTGGTCACCCGACGGCAAGAAGATTTCGTACACCGATACGGACCTGAAGCTCTGGGTGCTCGACGTCGCATCCGGACAGGCGAAGACCGTCGGCAACGATCCGTGGATGGTCCCGGCGCGCACGATGGATCCCGTCTGGAGTCCGGACTCGAAGTGGATCGCGTACGTGAAGCACTTGAACTCGCTGTACAAGGCGGTGGTCGCGTACAACATCGAGACGGGTGAGACGCACCAGGTGACCGACGGATTGTCGGATGTCACGTCGCCGGCGTGGGACGCGAGCGGCAAGTATCTCTGGTTTCTCGCGAGCACGGACTTCGGGCTTGGCTCACAGTGGCTCGACATGACGAGCTACGATCACGAGGAGACGTCGGCGCTGTACGTCGCCGTGCTCAACAAGAACGACCCCTCGCCGCTGATGCCGGAGAGCGATGAAGAGACCGGCGCAGCCTCGCCGAGTGCCGGAGGGGGACGTGGAGGTCGTGGAGGCGGAGCTGGCGGCGGGAGCGCCGACGTCGACAGCGCTGCCACGCCGGCGCGCGCGCCGCGGGCACCGGTCACGGTAACGATCAACTTCGACGGGCTCGCGAGCCGTATCATCGCCGTGCCGGGCGTGGCCGCGCGGCGTTATAGCCGCCTCAAGGCCGGAGCCGCCGGCACGGTGTTCTTCACCGAGACTGTCGCCGCATCGGGAACCGCCGGAAACGGTGCGAGCACACTGCACCGGTACCAGCTGCGCGACAGGCGCGCCGTGCAGTTCGCCACGGCGATTGCCGATTACGACATAAGCGCCGACGGACACAAGTTGCTGTACCGCACCGGCGGCGCGGGCGGCGGCGGCGGGCGCGGCGGCGCGGGCGGTCCCGCGATGTTCATCGTGGACGCCGACCGTGCGGTGCCACAGGCGGGCACGGGGCGGATCAACGCGACGCTGCGCGCGAACATCGACCCCAAAGCCGAGTTCAAGCAGATTTTCGATGAGGCGTGGCGCAACCAGCGCGACTACCTCTACGTGCCGAACATGCACGGCGCCGACTGGCCGAAGATGAAGACGATGTACGGCGCGCTGCTCCCGTACGTCATGCACCGCGCCGATCTCAACTATCTCATCGACATGATGGGCGCGGAAATCGCCATCGGGCATTCGTTCGTGCGCGGCGGCGACATGCCGCAGGTTCCCGCAAACACGGGCGGCCAGCTGGGCGCGGACTTCACGATCGACCAGGGGCGCTACAAGATCACGCGGATTCTCGACGCCGAAAGCTGGAATCCCGAGCTGCGCGCGCCGCTCGCGGGTCCCGGGATCGACGCGCATGTGGGCGATTACCTGCTCGCCGTCAACGGCGAAGAACTGCGCGCGCCGGACAATCTCTACCGGATGCTCGACGGTACGGCAAACCAGCAGATCGTGCTGACGCTGAACTCGCGGCCGGTGATGGACGGCGCGCGGCACGTCACGGTGATTCCCGTGGCGAACGATCAGGGCCTGCGCACGCGCGCGTGGGTCGAGCACAACCGGCACCTGGTGGATTCGCTCTCGCACGGCACGATGGCGTACGTGTACATCCCGAGCACGGGCCAGCCGGGGTACGCGAGCTTCAACCGGTATTATTTCGCGCAGCAGGATCGCAAGGGCGCGATCATCGACGAGCGGTTCAACAGCGGCGGCTCGGCCGCCGACTATATCATCGACGTGCTCCAGCGCGACTTCGACGGCTACTTCAACAACGTCGCCGGCGATCGCGTGCCGTTCACCAGTCCCGAGGCCGGCATCTGGGGACCGAAGGTGATGATCATCAATGAAATGGCGGGATCAGGCGGCGATCTGATGCCGTGGATGTTCCACTATCGCAAGGTCGGCACGCTCGTCGGCAAGCGGACGTGGGGCGGGCTCGTGCACACGGCGGACACGCCGACGTTCATCGACGGCGGTTCGGCGATCGCGCCGCGCGGTGGATTTTTTCGGCGCGACGATAAGTGGGACGTGGAGAACGTCGGCACGCCGCCGGACATCGATGTGGAAGACTGGCCGAAGGATGTCGCCGCCGGGCACGACATGCAGCTCGAGCGCGCGGTGACGGAGGCGATGAGGCAGCTGGCGGCGAAGCCGGTGCAGCGGGCAACGCACGAGCCGCCGTCGCCGATGTGGGGCAAGAGAATTAAGCCGCCGATGTAAATGCGGGATTGCCAGCTGATGCAAAATGCAGCGCAGGCAATGCGGGATTGCTAGCTGATGCAAAATGCAAAAGAGGAATGCGAAGGCTCGGCATTCCTCTTTTGCATCGTGCATCTGCTGGCAATCCCGCATGGCCCTTAGAACGGCAGATCGTCCTCTTCATCGAGCGCCCCGGGGAATTCTTCAAAATCTCCGCCGGCCGGCTTCTTGGCCTTGTCACCCGCCGGGCGTGAACGTGGCGCGGAGCCTTCGAATGAATCGCCGCCGGCCCCGCCACCTCCCCCCTTACCGCCACCCAGAAGCAGAATCTCGCGGACGTTGATCTCGGTCACGTACCGCGTCTGCTTCTCCTTGTCCTCGTACTGCCGGTATTCGATGCGCCCCTCGACGTAGAGCTTGTCGCCCTTGTGGACGTAGCGCTCGATGACATCGGCGAGGCTGGTGCCCTTCCCGCCCGAGTTCCAGGCGATGCACTTATGCCACTCCGTCTTCTCCTGCTTCTCACCGGACGCCGAGTTCCACTGGCGCGTGGTCGCGAGCGAAAAGTTTGCGACCTTGCTGCCGTTGGACGTCGTGCGGATTTCGGGATCGTTCCCGAGGTTCCCGATGAGCGTGACTTTGTTCAGGCTGCGGCTCACAACTCCTCCTCATTGATGACTGATGTATAAGGTGAATCTACTTCCTCGCAGATGCATCACCAATCGGTTGCGTCGCGGGGCTTTTAGCTGCGCCGGAGGCCGGACGCCGGAAGCCGGCTAAAGTTCCCGCCTCATGATGAGCGCATCCTCCTCCGGCTGCCGGTAATACTTCAGCCGGCGTCCTGCGACGGCGAACTGGCGAGCCTCGTACAGCTTGCGCGCGCTGGTGTTTGATTCGCGCACCTCGAGAAATACCGTCTTCGCGCCGAACGTCGCGGCCGCGCGCAGGATCCGGTCGAGCAGCAGCGCACCCACCCCCTGCCTCCGCGCGTGCGACGCGACGGCGATATTCGCGATCTCCGATTCATCCGCGACGTACCATGCCACTGCGTAGCCAAGCAACTCGTTGCCGGCCTTCACCGCGACCTCGAGCTTTGCGCGCGGGTGTTCCAGCAAGTCGCGGAACCCCTCCAGCGACCACGGATCGCCGAACGACTCGCGCTCGATCGCATGAATGGCGCCAAGGTCTTCCTCGATGGCGGCGCGCACAATCACGCCGTCGGGCGCAGCGCTCATCGCCCGCTCCGGAGCATGCGCGCTGCGATCACCTGCCCTCGCTCATCAACAACCGGCCGTGCGCCGCCTCCCATTTCACCTGCGCTTCGGCAAGCCGCCCGTAGTCGGGCTCCCATGTGTCGAGCGAGACCCGCCCGTGAGCAAGAATCTGATCGAGCAGCACCGCAACCCCGCGCGCATGCGGCGCGGCCTCCATCATCTCCTTCGGGCCGATCGCGCGCGCGCCGAGCCGCTCACATTCGCGCGCGACATCGCTCTCGCGCATGAGGCCCAATCGCCCGGCCTCGCGCACCGAGCCGTCCGCTCCGACCTCGTACAGCGCCGCGTACCGCTCCCCACGCATCGCGTCCAGCAGCGCGAGCCACCGGCCGGGTTCGAGCACCGCGCTCCGTCCTGCGACGATCAACGCCAGCGACGATACGGCGAACAACCCATCCACGCGCGCGTCGTTCCCAATCGCAATTCCCTTGGCGATCGCGCCCGCGATCCGCAGCGAGGTGAAACTCCCCGGGCCCGCGCCGCAGATCACACGCGTCACGTCGCGCACGCTGCACCCGGCCTCGCCGAGCGTCGCGACCACGGCCGGCATCAGCCGTTCCTCCTGCTCGCCGCGCATCACGGCCTCGCCCTCGGCGACGAGCGCGCGATCGCGCAGCACGGCGACGGTGCCGACGTACGTTGAGGCATCAAGGGCGAGCGTGATCATGCGGCGGATTAAGGGCGGCGTGACTGCGAACGCATGCGGAGCTGGATCACCAGCTGACGCATCGAATATCCGGCTTGTCGGCCACGTGCGCGAGGGCGATCGCGTGTGTGGCCGCCGGCAGCTGGCCCGCGGCACGGTCAGGCCACTCGATCAGCACAAGCGCGTTCGCCGCAAGGATGTCCTCCCAGCCGATGTTCGCGAGTTGGGCGGGGTTGTCGAGGCGGTACAGATCGAGATGGAACACGGCCGATCGCGGCGCGCGGTATTCGTGGACGAGCGCGAACGTCGGGCTCGTGACCGCATCCTGCACGCCGTACCCGCGGCAGATCGCCTGCACGAGCGTCGTCTTCCCCGCGCCGAGGTCGCCCGCGAGCGTGATCACCATCGGCGCGTGAAGACCGCGGCCGAACAGTTCGCCCCAGTCAGCCATGCTCCTGAGAGAGAACTCGGCCTGCGATCCTTTGGCGAACGGCGGCGGCGCGGGCAAGAACTCAGCGCCGCGCATGCGCGCGCCGCGGCTCGCTGCGCGTGCCGTCCATCTTCGCGCGGATGTCGAACAGCTCGTCGCGGAGCCGCGCGGCGCTTTCGAAGTCGAGGTTCTTCGCCGCCTCGCGCATTTCCTCCTCGAGCTTCGCGATCAGCGCAGGCAGGTCGCTCGTGCCGTAGTGCTTCTCGGCTTCCGCCACGCGCTGCTGCTTCTTGCGCGACGTGCGGTCCTGCTCGCGCGCGTCGCTCCCGTCGCGCGCATCGGCGACGCGCGTGATGAAGCGCACCTCCGCGATGCTCTTTGTCACGCCGGTCGGCGTGATGCCGTGCTCGATGTTGTGCGCCCGCTGGATCTCGCGGCGGCGGCTGGTTTCATCGAGCGCGCGCTGCATCGACCCGGTGA
>JBOHTH010000167.1:0-1907 GCA_050733535.1 Gemmatimonadaceae bacterium
GAACAGCATGTGACCGAATTCATGAATGGCGAGATCGATGCCCGAAATGAACGGAATGTCGCCATACGCATTGTGAAACGCGTGCCACGAAAGCGGAATGAGCACGAGCGTGAGAAGGATGCGCGCCCAGCGGATGATGACCGGGTAGTCGTCGCGCGTTGCCGGCATCTCATAGGGTGTGGTCATGGGCGCAACCATGAGTCAAGATGATCCTGCACGAACGCGTCGTCCGCGAGCGACGGATGCGACCGGCAGACGCGATCGATCTCCGCTTCCTGGCCGGGTGACAACCGTTCTCCAGTATCGAGGCACCAGATGCCGGCCAGCAACCCCTGTCGCCGAAGAATTTCGTGAATCCCCGGAATGCATCCGGCGAATGAGTTGGTGGCGTCGAATATCGCGCCGTTGGCGTCGGTCAGCGCGGCGCCTTCGCGGTTCAGTGCCTCATCCGTGGCTGCCGCGGCGCGCGCAGCCTTGCACCGCGCGAGCAGCGACACAGCGGATCGAGTCCACACCGCCCACTGCCCAAGCAGGCCGCCGTCGAACGTTCGATACTTGCGTTCACCGCCGACGATCACCGGAAACGACGCTGTCAGATCGTTCGCGATGCTGTCGTCGTTCCCGGTATACAGCGCGATGTCGTCCCGCCCGGACTCCGCGATTCCCCGCACGGCATCGAGTGTGCGATAGCGATCAAACGGCGCGATCTTCACCGCCCACACATTCTCGATCTCCGCGAACTCGCGCCAGAACTCGTAGCCGAGCACGCGACCGCCGACCGCCGGCTGGAGATAAAACCCGAACAGCGGGATCACGTCGGCTACCGCCCGGCAATGTTTGATCAACTCCGCGTCGGGCGCATCCGGATACGCGGCCAGGCTCAGGAGTCCGGTCTGATACCCGAGCGACTTCGCGATCTCCGCCTCGGTCGCGGCCTGCTCGGTCTTCCCGACGAGCCCTGCGACCATCACGAACGGGCGCGCCGACTTCGCGAGCGAGGCTGCCGCCGTTTCCGCGGCGAGCTCGAGCACCGGCCGAAACATCCCATGCTCACGAATCGCGAACTGGGTGGTGTGCACTCCCACCGCCACGCCGCCCGCGCCCGCATCTATATAATAGCGCGTGAGCGCGCGCTGCCGCCGCTCGTCGAGTGTCCTGCTCGGCGTCAGCGCCAGCGGGTGCGCGGGAATCACGACGCCGGATTTGAGGTGCGCGCGCACACCGGTGATCGCAGCGGCCATCAGAACTTTCCGTCCCGCGCTTCGAAGTGCGTCGCCTTGCCGAGGAGCGGGCGCTTCTCGCGCACCCAGTCCGCGACCCAGTCGAGCATCGTGTCGAGTGACGTCTCCGGCCCGCCCAGCAGCGCACGCATGCGGTCCGTATTGGAGAGCAGCGCGTCAGGTGCCTCAACACCTTCGAAGCGCGGCTCACGCCCGAGACGACTGCCGAGCGCCGTGGCGAGTTCGCGCACGGAAAGCGTCTCCGCGCCGGTGACGTTCATGACGAGCGGCGGGTTCGATGTATGCGGCAGCAGTTCGAGCGCTGCGCGGTTGGCATCACCCTGCCAGATCACGTTCACGTATCCCATCGCGACCGACACCGCCTCACCTCTCACCACGTTGAGCGCGAGATCGGTAAGCACACCGTAGCGCAGCGCGATCGCATAGTTGAGCCGCATGATCGCGGCCTTCGTGCCGCGCGTGGCCGCGAAGTGTTCGAACACGCGCTCGCGCCCAACGCAGGTCTCGGCGTACTCACCGACCGGCGCCGTTGCATCCGCCTCACGCGCGCCGCCGCCGCGCACCGGCGTCAGTGGATACACATTGCCGGTAGAGAACACAACGCTGCGGGCTTCGGAATACCGCTCGGCGCAGATCGCCGGCACCACGACGTTCATCATCCAGGTG
>JBOHTH010000168.1:0-7634 GCA_050733535.1 Gemmatimonadaceae bacterium
CTTCTCACGCCGCCAAAAACATGTCCAAATCCGCGGTGCCCTCCACCGGCACGGCGGTGTGCGGCGCGTGCATGTGTGCGTGCTGCCAACGCACGCGGCCGGCGAGCGAGGACGGAACTGGACCCTGATCGGGTCCCAATCCCATCCGCACGTGCCCCGGCCGCTCGCATCGAGCGGCCTTTTTTTGTCCGTCACCCATTGCAGGAATGATCGCAATCATCGCAACCACATTTTTCGCGGCCGTCGTCAACGGTGCGCTCGGCTACGGGTTCTCCTCCCTCGCCGTGCCGCTCGCGCTTCTGGTCGTCAGCAATCGTGTGCTCAATCCGGCGATCGTGCTCCTCGAGGTGGTGCTCAACGCGCACGTCCTGTGGAACAACCGCGCCGCGCTGACGCACGTCTGGAAACGGGTGCTCGGCGTGATGGTGGGCCTTCTTCCGGGCGTCGCGCTGGGAACGTCGGTGCTCACGCACGTCGATCCATCGTGGCTCAAGCTCGCGATATTCACCGGACTTCTCCCCTTGATCCTCCTGCAAACGGCCGGGTACCGGCGCCGGGTGCGGGCCGAGCGTATCGCGGGCGTGGTGCTCGGCGGTGCGGTGGGCACGATCTACGCCGTCACGACGATCTCCGGCCCCCCGCTCGCGATGTTCCTCACGAACCAGGGTTACGCCAACACAGACTTTCGTGTCGCACTCGGCGCGATTCGCCTGGTAGCGTCCGTGCTCACCGCGGCGCTGTATGCGCGCTCGTCGCTGTATTCTCGCGAGAGCCTGTCGCTGCTGATCGCGATCCTGCCAGCCGTGATTCTTGGCGTGCCGGCCGGCGCCTGGCTGATACGCCGCACACAGGAAGAAACGTTTCGGCGGCTCTGCATGAGCTTTGACGCCGTCATTGTCGCGTTCGGCGTATCGACCCTGCTGCATGCATTGCACATCGTCGACGGCACCGCCGCATACCTGCCGTGCGCGGCCGTCGTTGCGTTCGACGTGATCGTCCTGGTCCGTTTCTTTCGGACACCACTCGAAGGTCCGTCTCCACATTCCGGACTGGCGGCGCCGTGACTGCCACTCATCGACCCGCGGTCGCGGGCCATCTCGAAATGCTTGAGTCCGAGAGCATCTATGTCCTTCGCGAGGTCGCAGCCGAGTTTGAGCACCCCGTCATGCTCTATTCGATCGGCAAGGACTCCTCGGTGCTCCTGCGCCTTGCGCAGCGCGCGTTTCACCCTGCGCCCATTCCGTTTCCGCTGTTGCACGTAGACACGACGTACAAGTTCAGGGAGATGATCGCGTTCCGCGACCGGTGTGCCGCGGAGGTTGGGGCGCGCCTCATCGTTCACACGAATACGGAGGCGATCAGGGCCGGCGCGCAGCCGTTCGCGCTGGGCACGCAGCGTTGCTGCGGACTGCTCAAGACCGCCGCGCTCCTCGACGCGCTTCGGGCCGGCGGGTTTGACGCCGCATTCGGTGGCGCGCGGCGAGACGAGGAGCGCTCGAGGGCAAAAGAGCGCGTGTACTCACTGCGTGACGCGAAGGGACAGTGGGACCCGAAGCGCCAGCGCCCCGAGCCGTGGAACCTTCTCAACAGCCGGCTGGCACCTGGAGAGAGCGTGCGCGTCTTCCCGCTGTCGAATTGGACGGAGCTCGACGTGTGGCAGTACATCGACCGCGAATCGATCCCGATCGTGCCCCTGTACTTTGCGCGTGAGCGCGACGTTCTCGTGCGCGGCGACTCGCTCGCGCTGATCGAGCAGCCCTTCGTGCCGCTGCATCAGGGCGAGCGTCTCCAGCGCGTCCGCTGCAGGATGCGATCGCTCGGGTGCTCGCCGTGCACCGGAGCGATCCGCTCCGACGCCGATACGGTTCCCAAAATCATCGCAGAGCTGATTGCGACACGTCAGTCGGAGCGTCAGCTCCGCGCGATCGATCACGATCAGGATGGTTCGATGGAGCTGAAAAAGCAGGAGGGATACTTCTAGCATGGCCGGACTCCTGCGTATCTGCACTGCCGGCAGTGTCGACTACGGCAAGAGCACGCTTATCGGGCGGCTCCTGTACGAAGCGCGCGGCGTCTACGAGGACCAGGTGCGGTCCGTCGAGGCGGCATCACGGAATCGCGGTGCCGGCACGATCGACTTCTCACTGTTCACGGATGGCCTGAAAGCCGAGCGAGAGCAGGGAATCACGATCGACGTCGCGTACCGGTACTTCGCGACGGCGAAACGTTCATTCATTCTCGCGGACACGCCGGGTCACGAGCAGTACACTCGCAACATGGCGACAGGGGCGTCGACAGCGGATGTCGCGATCCTCCTCGTCGACGCGCGGCTCGGCCTGCGCCCGCAGACGCTCCACCACGCGCGCATTGCGCGCCTTCTGGGGATATCGGAGTTCATCCTTGCGATCAACAAGATGGACCTCGTCGCGTTCGATCGCGCAGTGTTCGAGTCGATCGACGGTGCGTTCCGGGACGTACTCGCTGACGTGCACGTTCACGCCGTGCCGATCAGCGCCCTGCACGGAGACAACGTGACGAGCCGGAGTCCGCGTACGCCGTGGTATGACGGACCCGGGCTCCTGGGACACCTCGAGTCGGTGGCCGTTGCGACTGGTCCGGGTGACGCTCCATTTCGCTATCCCGTGCAGCTCGTGTTGCTCGGTCCCGGTGGGTTTCGGGGATACGCCGGGCGCGTCGCGTCCGGTGCGGTACGCGTCGGAGACACGGTGAGCGCATGGCCGTCCGGCCGCGCGAGCAGGGTCGCGCGCATCGTGACCCGAGATGGAGACCGCGAGTCCGCGTCGGCGCCGGCATCCGTCGCACTTGCACTGGAGGACGACCTCGACCTGAGCCGGGGCGATGCGCTTGCGGTCGGCGCACCAATCGTCGGCGCCAGTTTTCGGGCGCACGTCGTCTGGATGGACGAGCGCCCGCTGGAACGCGGGCGCGTGTACCGCCTCAAGCACACAGCGCGCACGGTCGCCGCCGAAGTGGATGGCGCGCTGCGGCTCAACGAGATCGGCACGCTGCTGATCACGACGTCGCGCCCGCTGATTTTTGACTCGTACGCCGCCAATCGCACGACCGGCAGTTTCATTCTCATTGACGCCGAGACCAACTTCACCGCCGGGGCCGGGATCATCCTCGACGCGGTTCCTGCACCATCGTCTTCACGCGACTGGAACGGCAGCGCGCGGCGTCTGGCAGCAGTCGCGCGCAGCGCGCCCACCGAGGCGACGGCGGCCACGGCGGTGCTCAGGGCGCTGGAGGAGATCCTGCCATGAGCGATACGATCACGGCGCGCATTGCCGCCGAACTCGAACGCGCCGGCCGCCCCTGCGTCACGTCGAGCTTTCAGGCCGAATGTGTCGTGCTGATTCACTTGATCCGCGCGACACGTCCGCACATCCCCGTGCTGTTCATCGACACGTTTCATCATTTCCCCGAGACGCTCGGGTATCGCGACCGACTCGTCAGCGAGTGGAACCTGAATCTCATCACTGTGCAGTCCGCCGATCCGGCGCGCGGCCTGTGGGCAGAGAACACGGACGCGTGCTGCGCTCGGCACAAGGCCGGCCCGCTGTTTCAGGAGCTGGAAGCGTACGACGCCTGGTTTACGGCGCTGCGCCGCGAGCAGGCCGCGTCGCGGGCGCAGCTCGCCGACGTCGCGCCGTTCACGCTCCCGAGCGGAAAGGTCCTCAGAAAACTCAGCCCGCTCGCGACGTGGACGGCGCGAGATGTCCGCGCATACGCGGAGATGCACGCGATTCCGCTCCTGCCGCTCTACACACAGGGATACACCAGCATCGGCTGCGCGCCGTGCACGAGCGTTCCGCTGAATCCGCGCGATGCGCGCTCAGGACGATGGCTCGGCCACAAACTGGAATGCGGCATTCACATCGAACCCCGCCACACATGACAGACGCGACAGCACCTTCTGCGACAGAACTGATCAAGCGCGCCAGTCGCGCACTGCGGGGCGGTCTTTCAGACTCGGTTGTGTCGGACGCGCCATCGTTCAGCGACGAGGACGCGACGCTGCTCAAGTTCCATGGGCTGTATCAGCAGGACGATCGTGACCAGCGAGTCAAGCGAGGCGAAGCGCGCGAGCCGGCGTGGCAGATGATGGTTCGCCTCAGCATCCCCGGCGGCGTTCTCACGCCTGACCAGTATCTGGCACTCGACACGCTCGCCGATCGCCTCGGCAACGGAACACTGCGCCTCACTACGCGGCAGAGCATCCAGTTCCACGGCGTGCTCAAGCGCAACGTGAAGGCGCTGCTCGCCGAGATCAATGGAGTACTGCTGACCACGATCGCCGCGTGCGGCGACGTTTCGCGGAACGTCATGGCGTCGCCCGCGCCGATCGACGACGAGACGCATCGCGCCGTGCAGCGTGTCGCGCGCGAGATCGCCCTCGAGCTCAGGCCGCAGACGCGCGCCTACTACGAGATCTGGCTGGACGGCGAACGGATCACAGACAGCCAAGCAGAGGAGCCCCTGTACGGCGAAAGCTATCTGCCGCGCAAATTCAAGGTCGGTGTCGCGCTCGACACGGACAACTCCGTCGATATCTACAGCTACGATTGTGGCCTGGTGGCGATCACACGCGACGGCGAGGTGCTCGGGTACAACCTGATGGCCGGCGGCGGGTTCGGGATGACACACAACAAGGCCGCGACCTTCGCGCGCATCGCGACGCCGATCGCGTTCGTCCGCCCCGAGCATGCGATCGCCGCGGTGCGCGCCGTCTGTGAGATCTACCGCGACGAGGGCAATCGTTCGGACCGCAAGCAGGCGCGCCTCAAGTATCTCATCGAACAGTGGGGCGTCGAGCGGTTCACGGACGAACTGCGGCGCCGCGTCGCGTTCACGCTCGCCGCGCCAGCTTCCGTTCCGGCACCCGCCCAGCACGACTATCTTGGCCTGAACTCACAGGGAAACGGCCGGTCGTTCATCGGCGTCTTCGTTCAGAGCGGCCGCATCGTCGATCGTGACGGTGAGAGGACGCGAACGGCGTTCCGCGAAATCGTTGCCACCGTGCGGCCGGGCGTCCGCCTCACGCCAATGCAGAGTGTGCTGTTCACCGATCTTGCCGCCGCGGATGTCGTCACGGTGCAGCGGATCCTGAAAGCGCACGGCGTGCGCGCCGCAGGCGAGTTGGGCAGAGTCGTCCGCCACTCGATGGCGTGCCCCGCGCTTCCCACGTGCGGCCTCGCGCTGGCGGAGAGTGAACGCGCACTGCCTGCCGTGTTGGATGATCTCGAGCGCGAGCTGCAGAGGCTCAGTCTCGCGGAGGTCGCACTGACAGTCCGGATGACGGGGTGCCCCAACGGGTGCGCGCGTCCGTACAACGCAGACATCGGCCTCGTTGGACGTCGCGCGGGTGTATACCACGTCTTTGTCGGAGGCGGCCTGCGCGGCGACCGCCTCGCCGACCTGTTCGCCGGCGACGTGCCGGTGGACCAGCTTGTGCCGGCGCTGCGGCCGCTGCTGGAGCGGTTTGCCGCCGAGCGCAGGCTCGATGAAGGGCTCGGTGATTTTTACCAGCGGATCGTCGGCCGCGACGCGCCGCGGCGGATCCTGACGGGAAGGGAGAAACCGACGGCTCCACTCGTTGCGGCGGTTGACGCATCTTGACGACGAATCTTGACATCGTCCTTGCGGCGCACGGGGCGGGCGACGGCTCTGCCGCGAACGCGCTGGTGCGATCGTGCGCACAGCGGATCGAGGCCGGCACGTGTGGTGTCCGGGTAACGGCGGCGTTTCGGCTGGGCACTCCCACCTATGCCGCGGCGCTGCACGATGCCGATCGCCGCGACGTGCTGGTGGTTCCGCTTCTCACGAGCGACGGCTACTTCGCGCGGTCTCTTCGTCGCGAGATACGTCGACTGTCGCATCGCGCGAAGGCGCCAACGGTGTTGGCACCCTTCGGCACGAACCAGCGATTCCTCCAGGCGGTGGCGGACGAAGTCGCGGCGGTTGCCCGCCGACGGGCGGCGGCGGAGGGACCGAAGACGGTTGTTGTCGTGGCGCACGGCACCAGGCGGTGCATCGAAGGCGGAGCCGCCGCACTCGCCGTCGCGAAAGCGATTGCACGCCGCTGCGGGCTGGCCGCGCATGCCGCCTACCTCGAGCAGGATCCAACGATCGAGGACGTCGTCTCGTCCGTGCCGCGCGACGCCGATCTCTTGATCGTTCCGTTCCTGCTCGGCGGCGGAGCACACGCCGTGAGAGATGTTCCGTCGCGCATAGCGGCGGCCGCGGCAACACGTGGAATACCCGAAGACCGGGTGACTCTGGTCGAACCGCTGCAGGGGCTGTCGGCACTTACGAGGCTCGTGAAGGACATCATCGACGAGGCCCGCGGATGACCGTTCGTTCTGGAACCGTCTATCTCGTCGGTGCGGGACCGGGGGATCCTGGCCTCATCACCGTGCGCGGGCTCGAACTGCTGCAGCGGGCCGACGTCGTGCTGCACGATCGCCTGGTGTCCGATGCGCTCCTCGCACACGCACGGTCGGCTGCGCTCGTGGTCGATGTCGGAAAGGCGCCGGGAGAGTCGTCCACACCGCAGGAGGAGATCGACTCGGCGCTCGTGGCGCACGCGGCCGCCGGCCGGGTTGTCGTCCGCCTCAAAGGGGGAGATCCATTCGTGTTCGGGCGCGGATCGGAGGAGCGCGATGCGTGCCGCCGCGCCGGCGTCGCGTGCGAGGTCATCCCCGGTGTGTCGAGCGCGATTGCGGGTCCCGCGGCTGCGGGAATACCGGTGACGCGCCGCGGCATTGCATCGAGTGTTGCGATCATCGCCGCTCCGGTGATCACACACGGCCAGCTCGCGGCGCTCGCTCACGCGGACAGCTGCGTGTTCCTGATGGGAATGACCACGCTCGGCGAGCTCGCGCAGCGGCTCATTGCGGGAGGGCGCGCCGCCGCGACGCCAGCGGCGGTGATCGAACGTGCGACGCTCCCCGGCCAGCGCGTCGTGCGCGCGCCGCTCGACAAGATCGCATCCGCGGCGGCCGCCGCCGGACTTCGCGCACCGGCGGTTGTCGTCGTCGGCCCGACAGCGGCGGAGAACGACCTGAGGCAAGGGGCGCTCAGCGGGCGGCGAATCGTAATCACACATCCCGTCAACGCGGCGTATCGGATCGCAGAGGCGCTGCGCGGCGAGGGCGCCGAGGTGATCGCGGCTCCGCTCTTTCGGATAGCACCCAAACTGCCGGACGATCGCGCGGTGCTCGATCGAATTCGCGACTTTGACTGGGTGGTGTTCACGTCGCGTCACGGTGTACGCGGGTTTCGTCGTGCGGTCGAGTTGCGGCGACTGGACGTCCGCTGTTTCGCACACGCGCGTGTCGCCGCGGTCGGTCAGACGACGGCCCGGGAACTCGATGTGTGGGGGATCAGGGCGGATCTCGTCCCCGCTGCGGCCCGCGTCCACGCCCTCGCGTCCGCGCTCGTCGCCGTGGAACCGCGTCCATGCCGCGTGCTCTTCCCCTGCGGCACGCTCGCCTCTGACATGCTCCCGCGCGCCCTTGTGCCGCACGGCATCGGTGTCGAACGCGTTCGAGTATACGCCACACGCCGACTGCCCGTGGATGATCGCGTCCGCGCATCGATCAACGATGGTA
>JBOHTH010000169.1:0-3848 GCA_050733535.1 Gemmatimonadaceae bacterium
ATGCTCTGCCCTGAAAAGAACAGCCGATAGTTGCGATGTCGCAGCGATCGCGCGATGCCCGCGAGCGTCGCCTTCAACTCTCCTTGCCCAAGTGCAGTTTCATTGATGAAAGATAAGGCCGTGCTAACGGCACAACGGCATATCATTCAGACGTTACCTATCAGACAACTGAAACTGTCAGAAAACCGCAGTTGTCTGATAGTTGCGGTTGTCTGACAGTTCCCGTCTGACGTCTATGCCGTTGCAGTTACCCGAGGGACACCATCTCGAGTTCATCTAACATCGCCCGATCCGCGACTGCCTCGATCTCGGTGATCCGTCCACCCTCGAACGTCAGCGAGAGAATCAGCAGCAGCTTGCCGCGCGGATCGACGATCACGCCAATCTCGTCGTTGATCAACGCCGCGCGTGCGGCCTGCGCCCGTCCGACGAACGCCTTCGCGATCGCGGCGCCACCGCGGAGTTCGGCCGCCCCGCCGAGCGCGGCGGCCGCCGCATCCGCCCTGAGGACGGCATCCGGGTCCAGCACGGCGACGAGCCCCTCGAAATCCGCGTTGCGCGACGCGGCGAGGAACGCGTCGGCGATCTTGCGATCGCGTTCGCGATCCACGGGCACCGACGGCGGCGTCCCGCGTACCCGGCGCCGCGCGCGGCTGGCGAGCTGGCGTGTCGCGACGGATGAGCGTCCAATGATCGGAGCAATCTCATCGAATGTAAGGTCGAACATGTCGTGCAATACGAACGCGATCCGTTCGGCGGGCGGAAGCTGCTCCAGCACCACGTGCATCGCCATGCCGACCGAGTCGGCGAGCACCGCGTCGTCTTCGGCGCTGCGCGTCGGGCGCCCTTGAAGCGGATGGTCCGAGTCGTCTGTCGCGAGCGGCTCTTCGCGGCGGGCGTTGCGTGACCGCAGGGCGTCGAGACAGACGCGCGCGACGATCGTCGTCAGCCAGCCGCCTACGTTCGCGATGTCGGTCGTGCCGGCGCGACTGGCGCGAAGCCAGGCCTCCTGCACCGCGTCATCCGCTTCGTCCTGCGAGCCGAGCACGCGAACGGCGACCGCACGCAGGTGCGCGCGATGCTGCTCGAACGCGTCGGCAAGGAAATTGTTTTCAGTCATTGGTCACACTCATCCGGTTGGTTACGTCAAAGAATTGACGGACGCAACACCAACCAACGTGACAAGGAGAAATCTCATGAGCACCATTGCAAAAGCCCCCAAAGTGTCCGAAGGCGACACGCATCCAACCCTGCGGCCGAGAATCAAGAACCCCGCAGCGATCGTCCCGCAGGCTATGGAAGGAATCCAGGCACTGCTGGCGGCGACGCGCAGCGGCGCGGTATCGTCCACCGTGCTCGAACTATCGCATCTTCGCGCCAGTCAGATCAACGGCTGCGGATTCTGCGTGGACATCGGCGCGCGCCACGCAAAGGAAAACGGCGAAACTGACGTCCGCCTGTTCGGCGTTGCCGCATGGCGCGAGTCGCCGCACTTCACGAATGCCGAGCGCGCGGCGCTCGCGCTGACCGAGGCTGTCACGCGGATCGCCGATCGGGCGGACCCGGTTCCCGACGAGATCTGTGACGAAGCGGCGAAGTACTTCGACGAGCGCGCCCTCGCGACGCTCGTGCTCGCCATCTCGGTCACGAACGTGTTCAACCGGTGCAACGTCGCGACGAGAACGGTCGCCGGAAGCTGGAAGTAAGCACGGATGCGAGAGGCGGGACTTCCCGCCTCCCGCTTCCACCCCCCGCGCCTCGCATCAGGAGGAAGTCCGGTCGCACATACACTTTGATGGATGTAAAAGTGTGGCACCATCACGCGTCGCATATTGCGGGAACGCGACACTGAGCGACTTTCCGCCGCGCACCGTGCCGGACGCGGCCTGACTGGAGGTTCCACATGCGTTCTTGGATGCGTGACCACGTCATCGCGAACTGCGGACGGCGTTTCGGCGCAGCTGCGCTTGCCGCCCTGCTTTGCCCCGCCGCGAAAGCGGCGGCGCAGGCCACCGCACCGCCGGCCGGCGGATGGCGGACACCGTGGAGCTATGACGCCGGCGCTATCGGGCCAGAGCACTGGGGTGCCCTCGACCCCGACTACGCCGCGTGCAACGCGGGACGTGAGCAATCGCCGATCGATATCCGGACCGCGACGAAAGCCGCGCTGCCTGCGCTTCGCTTTGCGTACAAGAATGGGCCGGTCAGGATCATCAACAACGGCTACACCGCCGTGCGCGTGAACTATCCGGCCGGCAACGGAAACGTCCTCTACGTCGGGGACACACGGTACGAGCTGACGCAGTTCCATTTCCATCATCCGAGCGAGGAGTACCTGCACGGCAAGCCGTACGCGATGGCTGCCCACTTCATGCACGTCTCACACGACGGCAAGGTGCTCGGTGTTGCCGTCATGCTGAAGGCGGGCGCCGCGAACGCAGCCGTGCAGCGCCTCTGGGATCACATGCCGCCGACGGCGGGAGCGGAGCACGAAGTGGCGGGATTGGACGTCGACCCCGGCGCGCTCCTGCCTCGCGAGCTCGGCTATTTCACCTACTCAGGATCGCAAACGGCACCGCCGTGCACCGAGGGCGTCACGTGGATTGTGCTGAAAACGCCGATGCAAGTTTCTGCGGCACAGATCGCGGCGTTTGCGAAATTGTATCCGCACGACGTGCGGCCGGTTCAGTCGCTGAACGGCCGAGTCGTCAGGGAAACTCCCTGATCCTTCAGCGTGTGAATTTCGGCCAGCGCTTTCTTCAACTGGCCCGTGAGCAGCAACTGCTCGTTCTCCAGCCGCTTCCGTTCGATCGCGTGGCGGATGGAGCGCACGAGCGTGCGCGCGTCATCCCGCCCCTTGATCAGGTAGTCCTGCGCGCCAATCGCGAGCGCGGCGAGTTCGGTTTGCATATCGTCGCGCCCGGTCAGCGCGATGAGCGGCAGGTCCGGTGACACTTCGCGGAGATGCCGGACTGTTTGAAGGTTTCGCGCGTCCGGCAGCGAGAGATCGACCAGCACCGCATCGAAGCGGCGCGTCGACACCTGCGTGATGGCGTCGGCCAGCCGAGAGACGGCCTCGACCTCGAACGCGATATCGGTCGCCTTGCGCAGCATGCGGCGCACGAGGTCCTGGTCGTCCGGGTTGTCCTCGACGAGCAGGATGCGCACCGTTCTGAGTGCGGCGCTCGTTGCGCGTGGCGGCGCGGCGTGCCGGGCCGCGGACATCGGCTCCGCGATCACACGGCGCAGCTCCGTCGCCAGTTCCACGGAACTGAACGGCTTGCCGAGAAAACCGACGCCACGCTCGGCTGCCATCAGCGGGAGCACAACAGAGGGCGCGTAGCCGCTGGTGATCACAACGGGGAGCGACGGCGCGTAGGCGCGGAGAATCGTCAACACCTCGGTACCGGACCTGTTGGGCATCACGAGGTCGAGGAGCACCGCAGATATTTGTTTGCCGCGCTCAGAGAATACCTGAATCGCTTCCGAGCCGTCGCGCGCCTCGACCGTGTTGAAACCAGCGCCGACCAGCTGGCGCACCACGAGGCCCCGAAAGCGATCCTCGTCATCGATGACAAGGATCGTCGCCGCCGTCGACGACGGATCGGAGAGCGCAACGTCGCCAGCGGACGGATCCGCGGACCAGGACTCGTCGGTAGGTGCCAACGTGGCCGGTGGGTTCAGGACAAGTGCGCCGGACGACAGCAGAGGACGCAACTATAAAAGTAGCGATCCCAGCCGCCGTCGTTGTCGGCCTTGGTCCTACGCCCGCTCCCCGCTCCCCCCTAGTCTCGCCACTTCCCCCTCAACTTCCCGCTCCCCGCTCCCCCCTCGTTTCACCCCTCAAG
>JBOHTH010000170.1:0-7653 GCA_050733535.1 Gemmatimonadaceae bacterium
GGCCACGCGCTGACGCATACCTATAGTTGGAACAGCAGCTGCAACAGCGCCACCTGCCGGATCGTGATCCCGGTGCCGGCGGACTCATTGAGCCTCCCGACCGGGTGGTACGCGGACACGCTCCAAGTGAGCGTGACGTCCGGTGGCACGCCCTACACGGCCACCGACGTGGGGAGCGTCGCGATCGTGAATCGCACGGCCACGCCCTTTGGCGCGGGCTGGTGGCTCGATGGGCTGGAGCAGCTCGTACTGCCCGCCGATACCACGAAAGTGTTCTGGGTCGCCGGCGACGGCAACACGCGCCTGTATGCGCAGACCGCGGTCGACACCGTGTTCACCCCGCAGACGGTCGTGGACCGCCCCGACACATTGATGCACGTCGGGTCCAATTGGCGCCGCCATCTTCGCAACGGCGCGTATGTCGAGTTCAACAGCACCGGCCAGCACATCCGCACGGTGAACCGCGAGGGCGATACCACGCGCTTTGTGTACAGTGCGGCGCTCGACTCGATCGTCCTGCCGACGCCGAGCGGTACGAAGCCGGCATATACGTTCTCGTACGCGACCAATGGTGCAAGCCTGCCCGTGCTCACGTCCGTGGCGTCGCCCGGGGCGAGCGGGGCGCGGACGACCACGGTCTCCCGCTCGGGGAACTGGCAGCTCACCCAGATGGAAGATCCCGACGGCACGAGTGTGTATTTCACGTGGGACGGCAACAACCGCATCACGCGGCGCAAGAACCGCCTGAACGACTCCACCACCTACAGCTACGACGCGGCGGGCGGCCTGACGCAGGTCTCCGTCGACATGTCGCGTGGCGGCGAGTCGGCGATCGTCTCCACCTTTTGCGCGGCGGAGACGCGCACGCTCGACAGTTGCTCCGGCGACGGCACCGGGACCACGCCGCTCCCGCTCGCGAGCGTGGTCACGCGCTACGACGGGCCGCGCACGGATTCGACCGATGTCACGACCCTCTTCATCAACCGCTTCGGGGCGCCCGACACGGTCATCGACGCGCACAGCAACAAGACCCGCGTGCACCGGAGCCTGATGTTTCCGGCGCTCGCCGATTCCGTGATCGATCCGACCGGGTTCGCCCAGAACGCGATCTATACCGCCCACGGCCTGCTGCAGAGCTCGACCGCGGTCGCCCCGTACGGTGCCGGGAACGCCACCACGCGCTACACCTATGATGATCTCTGGGATCAGCTCAAGAGCGTTACGGCCCCGACCGATGAAGCCAGTTACTTCAGCTACGATCCCACGACCGGCGACCGCCTCTGGCAACAGACCGGCGCGGGCGATTCGACGCGCGTGCATTTCTGGTACAATGCGCGCCAGCAGGTCGATTCTGTGCGCGCCCCGGCCCACGCCGCCCAGCGGATCACCTACGACGCGACGCTCGGCAACGATTCCACGGTCACGACGCCGATGGGGTTCCCCACGTCCACGGCACTGGATGCCATCGGCGCGCCGGTGACGGTGACGAGCCCGACCGATGGGGACACCGCCCACGCCCTCATTCAACATCTGCAGTACGACGTGATGGGGCGCCTCAAGGTCGACAGTACGGTGAGTGTGGGGTTCATCGCGACCAGCGGGCTCTGGGGCGCCGTTGACACGACGCCAAGTCTCGCGCGCGTCGTCCACGACTCGCTCGACGCGGAGGGAATGTTGCTCCGGAACCTCCGGTACACCGTCCCCGAGGTGGCCATCCCCTTTGGGACGCTCGAGAGCGTGTTCACCTACGACGCGGCGCACCGCGTCCGCACGCGCGAGGAAGATTTTGGCCGGCGCGATTCCACGGCGTACGATCCCACGGGCAATGTGGTGTGGCAACACTCGAACCGCGGCAAGACGATCACACAGACGTACGACGCGCTGAACCGGTTGCTCACGCGGATCGTGCCCGGCGACAGTGTGGTGCGGGAGTTCTGCTATTACGCCTGCCAGAACAATGGGTTCAATCCGGCCGCCATCTTCCCATACTTCGTCACGGTCCTTCCCGGCGGCGCAACGGACACCAACGTCGTCATTCTTGATGACACCGCGACGTTCACGTATGACGCGGCCGGCCGGATGCGCTCCGCGATCAATCACGACGCGCGGGTCTGGCGGAGCTACTACGCCAACGGCGCGGTCCATGCGGAGCGGGATAGCCTGCGCGCGTACGATCCGTCCGATACCGCGACGCTCGATCGATGGGGGATGCACGTCTACTCGCTGACGTATGCCTACGACTCGAGTGGGCGGCGCGTCTCGCGCGCCGACAGCGTCGCGGCGAGCAGCTTCGGCACGCAAACCTACCACTACAACGCCCTGGGGCTGCTTGATTCCACCACGGGCGTCGACGGAACGCACCACACCCTCCGCTACGATGCCGCCGGGCGGCTGGTCCGCCGGACGTCGGGCAAGGCGTGGGAGACGCGTTCGTACGATGGGGACGACAACGTGACGGCGCGGGCGAACCCGAAGTTCAGTGACGCGTTCTCCTACGACGCCCGTGGGAAGATGACGTCGGCGGTGAGCGAGCCGACGTATTGGGGGACCGACGCGTCGACGATGGTCTACGATGGGTTCGGCGCGCTCGTGGTCGACTCGCGGATCCCGACGGTGGGCAATGCCACGGTCGACGCGTACCGGACCGACGGCTTCGGGAACGTCGTGCGGCACGACATGAACCCCGGACTGAACGACGGGCGGAGCGCCACCGTTTACTGGTTCAGCGCCGGGCGCATGGTGGAGGCGAACTCGGACACGCTCCCCGGCCTGAAGGACCCGGACGACGAGTCGGCGCCGCTCATCAAGACGTTCACGGACATGTATGCCATGTTCGACAGCGTCGGGAACCAGACGCAGGCGAATACGAGCGTCGCGACGTGGCAGACGACCTCGTACCAGACGGCAAGCTCCGGCCAGTCGTGGCTTCGCAACTTCTATAACGGCGCCGATCAGCTCAAGATGAGCGAGCGCAAGGCGTACTTCACGCGAAGCAGCACGCTGTACATGCGCACGACCCAGCAGGACTACTTCTACGACGCGCTGGGCCGTCGCGTCGGGCTCCGCACCCGCCGCGATTCGACCTGCACCTACTCGGACGGATCACAGTTGACGGACCAGTGTGTGCAGACCATGGACCGCTTCATCTGGGACGGCGCCGATCTCGTCACGGAGCTGCGGGAGTACGGCGGGTGGGACATCGACACCTACCTGAACTTCAACGGCAGCAGCGGAACGGTGCAGTACACCAACGCGCCCGGCGTGCTCGGCCAGGATGTGCCGCTGGTGGTGATTCGCAACGGCGGCTCCACCTTCGTGCCGTGGCCGACGTGGCACGGCACGTTCGAGAACGGGACCTTCGTCGACAGCACCGATATGAACAGCTACTCGTGGCCGGCGCGGACAAACGGCCTCTACTTCTCGCCCGACGAGCGGATCACACCGATCGACCCGAACGGCTGGTGGGGGAGCCTGATCGACGGGCGGGCGGACGCGAACGGGTTGCTGTACGACCGGAATCGGTACTATAGTCCAGCGAGCGGCCAGTTTACGCAGGGCGATCCGATCGGGCTGGCGGGCGGGCTCAACTCGTACGGGTTCGCCGGGGGAGATCCCGTCAACTCTAGCGATCCGTTTGGATTGTGGCCTGACTGGATGAATAAGGTCGCCTCGGCAGTAACGAACTACGTCAAATCGCGAGTCGATGAACTCACGACGGGGACGTGCGACATGGCCTGCGGGATGAACATGGCCAAGTCTATGGCCCTAGGAATGAGTGGCGGCATGTCGGTTGTCGGAGAAGCACCACGGTTCATCGCGGGCGCAAGTGCCGTCTCGTTTGGGGAGAAGGTAGCAAGCGGTACAGTTGACCTCGCGCCTACGCTTGAGAGGGTCGCGGCGGGTGAGTCCGGTTCGACATTCAAGAACGCGGAAGGGCTGCTGCCCGCTCAAGCCGAGGGGTACTATTCGAAACACGTCGTGCCCACCCCAGGCGTTAGCGGTGCCGGCCCAATGCGGTTGATCCTCGGGAAGGAGGGCGAGCAGTACCTTACCACCGACCACTATTTGAGCTTTGCTCGTCTCGACCTGAAGAAGCCCTGATGACCGCAACTTTCGAGAACTTCGAGTTCTTCCGCAGCCCGCCGTCCGAGGAGAGCTTGGCGAAGGCCACTGTCGCTCGCGTGGCCTTCGCGGCGGGCGGGAAACGCGAGTTGCTCGACGCGCTTGCGAAGCAGCTCTTCTTTCCCGACTACTTTGGCTATAACTGGGATGCACTGGAAGAGTCGATGCAAGACTTGCTTCCCAATCAGGGACGATTGATTGCCGTGATTCACGAAGTGATCCCCTCGGATCTTTCAGACGACGACCTGAGAGCATACCTCAATGTATTGAGGCGGGTGATGGCGCATCGTGTTCAGGTGCACGAACCACCTTTGCGCGTCTTCTTTGCAGAGCATTGCCGCGGGCGACTTCAGCGATTGGCTCGTCAAGACCAGTAGGAACGCTCACCTCAGCAAAAATACTGCGACATGGAAAACGGCAGTCTCGCGGGCCAACGGGATCGCCGGGACCTCGCGCGTCGTGCCTACACCTGCGTGCGGTGGCGGCCGGGAATTATGCCGGCACTCGAGGTGCGTGATCAAGCCACGGGCCTGCCACCGCGCATCCAACACGCGGTGCGCGGATCGGGTCTAACCGCGCATCCAACACGCGGTGCGCGGATCGGGTCTAACTTTGAGCTTCGCGAGACGTCGCGAGCGAGAGTGCAATTATCAAACAGCGCCGAACAGCAGCGTGCGTCATGGATCCTTACCGCGACAATCAAAGTTCCTCGGTGCTCGGGATTGTTCTGTCCCGGCACGACACATCTTCACGGACGGTGCGGGATCGGGAGTGCGGCGGACGACGGAGTTACGAATGAGATCGCGGGCGTAGACGCGCCTCGTCTCGATGCGGTCAGGGTCCCCGCCGCTGCTTCCCACGCGCGGCACAGGTCACCACGAATATCTCAGTATCTCACGCGGCCTGCTCCGGCAGCAGCAGTGGATCGACGCGCGCGCCCTCCCAGCGCCGCTGATCGAAGGCCTCGCCGGTCTGCATGACGTGGAGCAGCATAGGCACGAGGCGGCGGGCGAGCGCACAGATGGCGCTGATCTTGGAGCCCCCATTCCGGGCAGCCATCGCGAGAAACGCGCGATGATACGGCGCGCCCGTGCGACACCAGCGGCCCGCGAGCAGAAAGAGCTGACGTCGCAAGAGCGGGCGGCCGCGCTTCGTTTGCTTCAGCCGACTGCGCAGGGACGTCCCGCTCTCGCGCCGCGCGAGATTCATCCCGGCGAGTTTCAGCACCTGCCGCGGCGACGCAAAGTCCTCGGGCGTGCCGACTTCCGCCACTAAGGTCGCGGCGCACACGACGCCGACTTCGGGGATCGTCAGGAGCGCCCGCGCCCCAGGATGCCGGTCGACCAGCACCGCCAGCTCCACCTCGGTCGTTTCGATCTGCGCGAGCAGCAAATCCCACCGATCGAGCAAGCGGTGGATCTCGGCTCGTCGCGCCGGCGTATCCCGGTGGACGGCGACGCTCGTCTGCGCGGCCGCCAGAAACGCCTTCGCCCGATCGGCCTTGAAGTGATTCTGCGACACGCGCTTCATCAGCGTGCGCACGGCGCGTGGGTTCGCCGCCGCGACATCGGCCGCGGTCGGCCACCGGCGCAGCAGCGCCCGGGCCGTGCGCGTGGGCACCCGAAAGTGCGTCGTGAACTCCGGCCAGGCGAGATCGAGAATCGCTTGCAAACGGATCCGCATCCGCGTCTCTTCGATCGCGAGCCGGTGCCGCTCGGTGGCGAGCACGCGGAGCTGTGAGACGAGCGGGGAGAGCGCGGCGTAGTTCACGAAGAGCCCTGCGCGGACGAGCTTGCAGATCTGCGCGGCATCCTTCGCGTCGTCTTTCCGCGGGCTGTTATCCTCCACCTCACGCAGCCGTTTGGTGACCACCGACGGCATCGTCACGATCACGCACCCCGCCTGGCGCAGGCACTCCGCGAACGTGTACCCGTAGTGCCCCGCGAACTCGATCGCGACGAGCATCTCGGCCGGCGCACGGCCCGGGAACGTCTCCCGCAGAAACCGCAGCGCGCCCTCAAACCCCGCGCGCGAGACCTCCACCCGCTCGGCTTTCGTACGCACCCCGTCGGGCCCGCAGGCCACCAGCTTGTGAAAACTCTTCCCCGCGTCGACCCCGACGTGGACGGGGAACTGGCGGGCGTACACTTCGCGCTCCAGAATTCGCTCTGCCGGTCGCATGGACCACCTCGCGGTTATGGGTAGTCGCAAGGTACGATCGCGCGGTAGATGTGTAACTCGTCCGATCCGTTTGGATTGTGCCCGCCGGACGATAAAGACGATGGTCCCCAATGCCGAGTAAAGTTCGCTGGTGTAGCAGTTGCGGCAGTCGTGGGCTCGGGTGTCACAGGTACCGTTGGCGTCACCTACTCCAAGGATGAGGGCGTGGGCGTGTTCATGAGCGGAGGAGCTCAGGCTGGTCTTGACCTTAGCATATCCGGCGAGGGGGGCGTGTCGCAAAACCGTGCTGCCTTTGAGGGCGGTTCACTTGAAGGGTGTGCCGGTGCCCTCGGTGTGGGCGCATGCGTGGCCACCAACACGGCGGGGCTCACTGGGAGCGGAAGCTTAGGCGTTGGCACAAAGGACCTGCCGATACCCCTTAGCGTTCGAGCCGGCGGAACACAAACTCGGTCTTATACGTGGAAGGATCTCAAGCAAGCGGGAGGGCGGCTTGTGGCGCGACTCGAGGAAAACCCCCTCTTCGGATTTGGTCGGGAGCGCCGCACTAGTGACGCAATGGTCGTTGCTTGCGCTGCTTGCGGCGTGGTTCGTTCTCGCGATAACAAACGTAGTCTTGGCCGTACGCCTACGCGATTTCAGAACTGATCTCTCACGTGGGGAATCATTCACGGCCGGGCGGTCTCGGGTATGGCAGTGGAATTTGCTTCGGCGAGCCAACTACTCCACAGACGGACGAAAGCGTCTCGTATGGTTGTACGCGGGGCTTGCGCTGCAGATGGGAGTGACCGTCGCCTTTCTCGCGCTCCTTTTGGAGAGGACGTGATCGGGACAAGCGGCGGTTGATGATAGTTCGCGCGCTGTATCTCGTGCTGTTCGCGGCGGTTGCCTCGTGTGTTGCAGTTGCCATCGCCCGGGCGTGGAGGGAACGTCACCTGGGTGGTGGCCCCTGCTGCTCGCGTTGATGTCAGTCACACGGCTCGACTTGGCATGGAATGTGGGCCAAGTCGGCTTTCACGAGCAGTCGTTGGGACTGTTGGGCGTCGGATTTACGCTATCATCTGAAGTCGGGCCTATCCTGCACATCGGATTCCCGGCCGGAGCTCTGCTTGTGCTTCGACGGTCCCGAAGAAGAAGAGCTCGTGGAGCATGAGACGGACGTTGCGGCACACGCTGTCAAGGCCGACCCGAGCGAGTTGGTGTACGACCACAATCGTTATTTTATTATGGTTGCGCACACGAGAAGGGGGGAGTGTCCCGACTCTAGTTGAAAATCAGGTGATGCCGCAGGGATGATGCGGCTTACGCCGCGGCGGACTGCGTGGTCACGAGTCTGTCGTGCAGCGCCCGTTG
>JBOHTH010000171.1:0-1586 GCA_050733535.1 Gemmatimonadaceae bacterium
TGCCCCGGGCCGCGCGCCCGTGGCAGAAGAGGTGCCGGTGGCGTTCGTCTACTCGGGCCGCGCGCACGTGGTGATGATGTGCTCGCCGGAGCACCTCGAAGATCTCGCATACGGATTCACACTCACAGAGGGGATCGTCGAGTCCGCCGCCGAGATCGAGCGCGTGGACGTCGCCACGCATTCCCGCGGCGCGGAGCTCGCGATCACCATTCCGGCTGAGGCTGCCGCGCGACTGGCGCAGCGCGCACGGGCGCTCGCCGGCCGCACGGGATGCGGCCTCTGTGGCGTGGAGGTGATCGACGACGCGGTTCGCCCGGTGAAGATCGTAGAGACCAGGCTGACGATCCTGACGGACGCTCTTTGGCGCGCAGGTGAAGCGCTCGAGGAGCACCAGCCGCTCAACCGCGAGACGCGCGCGGTGCACGCCGCCGCGTGGGCCGCCGCCGACGGCACGCTTGTTGTCGTGCGTGAGGACGTCGGCCGCCACAATGCATTGGACAAAGTCCTGGGTGCGCTCGCGCGTGCGGGCACCGACCCATCCGCGGGGTTTCTCGTCGTGACGAGCCGCGCCAGTTTCGAGCTCGTGCAAAAGGCGGCGGCGGCTGGGGTCGCGCTGCTCGCCGCTGTTTCGCGTCCCACCGGTCTTGCCGTACGAATCGCAGAGGCTTCGGGCATCACGCTCGTCGGGCTCCTGCGCGGCCGCACCGCCAACGTTTACTCGCACCCAGAGCGCATCACGTGACCTTCCCTACCGACATCGAAATCGCACAGTCAGTCAAGCCGCGCCCGATCACCGATGTTGCGAAGGACATCGGCCTGAGCGCCGACGACCTCGACCTCTACGGCAAGTACAAAGCGAAGATTCCCCTCGACGTGTCGGCGAGACCGGTGCGCGGGCAGCTCGTGCTCGTCACCGCGATCAGCCCGACGCCTGCGGGCGAAGGCAAGAGCACCGTGAGCGTCGGGCTCACGCAGGCGCTCAAGCGCGTTGGGTCGAACGCTGTGCTGTGCATGCGCGAGCCGAGTTTAGGGCCCGTGTTCGGCGTGAAGGGCGGCGCGGCGGGCGGCGGATACTCGCAGGTGATTCCGATGGAGGACATCAATCTTCACTTCACCGGCGACTTCCACGCGATCTCCAGCGCGCACGACCTGCTCGCCGCGATGCTCGACAACTCGCTCCAGCAGGGGAATCCGACTGGGCTCGATTCACGGCGCATCACGTGGCCGCGCACGATCGACATGAACGATCGCGCGCTGCGCAACGCGACCATCGGTCTGGGTGGCGTCGCGGACGGCGTCGTGCGCGAGGAGCACTGGGTGATCATTCCCGCGAGCGAGATCATGGCGATCGTCGCACTCTCGACGAGCCGTGCGGATCTTCAGGAGCGGCTGGGGCGGATCATCGTCGGCTCGACCGCCGGCAAGGACAAGACGCCTGTGCGCGCGCGGGATATCAAGGCGGCTGGTGCGATGGCGATGCTGCTCAAGGATGCGATCCGTCCGAACCTCGTGCAAACCTTGGAAGGCGGGCCCGCGTTCATTCACGCGGGGCCGTTCGGAAACATCGCGCACGGCTGCAACAGCAT
>JBOHTH010000172.1:0-7371 GCA_050733535.1 Gemmatimonadaceae bacterium
TGCCATGCTTCGTGTCCTCCGCGGCCTGGGCCAGCTCGGCAAACGTGCGTCCGCTTCCCTGCACGAGCGCGCTGGCCAACTCAACGGAGATCTCGGCGGCGGGAATCGTGATGTCGTTTATGCCGTCCGCGAGCAGGAATCGCTCGATACGACGGCGCTGAAGGGGCCAAGCCGCGGCGTTGATCCGTGTCCACGCGTCGGGACTCGACGAGGTGTCCCGGCGCACGAACAGGATGGCTGCGGCGCCCTTCTTGGTGGCCGCAACCGCTTTCCGCCACGAGCGTCCCGGCTCCGACGCCACGAGGCCGTCGAAGGGGCTCGCCGGGTCGTTGGCGCCGGGCTCACCGTCGAGCACGAGCACCACCTTGCCGCGAACGTCCTGGCCCTGGTAGTCGTCCCAACCGAGATGAGGCTCGACGATGCCGTATCCGGCGTAGACGACCGATCCCGATGCCGACGCGGATGCCGCGAAGCTGGCGGGTGTCCAATCTTTCCCCGTCTCGCGAGCACCGCCAGCGCCGGCGATCGTCAGCCGATTCCCCGACCCCAGAGTGAACCAATCCATGTCGAAGTGCTGGACGAAGCCGGAGTCGCCGGCGGGCACAAGGCCCAGCGATTTGAAGCGGGCGCTGATCCAGTCACCGGCTTCGGCGTTCTCGCGAGTTCCGACAAGGCGGCCACGCATGGAATCCGCGGCGATCGTGTGCACATCGGCAGAGAGCGCAGCCTGAGTGATGTACGAGCTTCCAGGTGCCCCGGAATTGGTGCAGGCCCAGAGGGCCAGCGTGAGCGCGGGCAACGTTGACGGAAGGAGGAGGCGGCCCATTACTACGATCTCTCGATAAGGGTGACTGGAATGGACAATATGCGATGCCCAATTGAACCACGCGAGCGGTGTTACACTTTCAGATGCCGGACCTCGCCCGCCACCGCGCATTCGTGACGTGTGTGAGGACATCATCGAACGGGCAGCGCACAAGAGCGCTCCGGCTGTAAGCGCCGCGCGAACGACAGCTCGCAACTGTCAGAAATGAGAGAGCACAGCCATGACTGGGCGACTCGCTGGAGGACGCGACGATCCGCTCGTCGCTGGAGTGACTTCCGAAACGAGCTGGGCGTTGCAGACGGCCGCTCCGTTTCACCTCGAGGCCACCGTGCGCGTGCTGCAGCGTCGACCCACAAACCGCGTGGACATCTGGGAGGACGACCGATATCGCCGCATACTGTCGACGCCGTACGGCTTGTCGCTGGTGGAAGTTCGCAACCTTGGTTCGATCGACGAGCCCGCCGTTCGCTTCACCATTCTGAGCGGCGTGAGTTCGCCGGCAAGCGTCGCATTCGTCGCGGTCTCCATGCGGAGAATACTCGGACTCGATGTGGATCCGACGTCCGTCCACCGGTGGGCAGCGACGATGAATGGATTGCGACCGGCCGCACTCGCGCTTCGCGGCATGCGACCGCCTCGATTTCCAGAGCTCTTCGAAACTCTCGGAAGCGTCATCCCCTTCCAGCAGTTGAGTCTCGATGCCGGCATATCGATCATCGGCCGCCTCGTCGACCGCTTCGGAGTCAGCATCGAACACGGTGGGCGTCGCTGGTCTGCGTTTCCGGATTCCGAGGCGATCGCCGCTGCGGACATCGCATCGCTCAAGTCCGTGGGGCTGAGCCGGGCGAAGGCCGAGACGTTGCACCGGCTCGCGTGCCGTATCACCTCTGGTGCGCTCACGGAGGAGAGACTCGCCGCGCTGTCCACACCCGACGCGCTTGCGGCGCTCACGAAGGAACCCGGCATTGGACCTTGGACGGCAACGGTCGTGCTGCTCCGCGGATTCGGCCGAACTGAGGTGTTCCCGCCAAATGATACCGGCGTCGCCCGAGGCCTCGGCGCGCTCCTCTCGCTGGAGCCGGGCCCCATCTCAGCGGCCGTCATCGAGCGTTTCGGTGAGAATCGCGGCTACCTTTACTTCTACTCACTCGGCGCGCAGTTGCTTGGCCGTGGGCTCATCACTGCGGCACCGGACCTACCGGGGAACAGGAAGCTGACCGGTACAAGGGGTATACGCACCATGCAAGCCCGGAAGAACCGCAGTACGAGATCAAGAGCGACACGACCGAGCACGTCGCGATGCACAGGGGTGCAGCGCTCAGACGGGTGAGCGCGTGAATTCAGAGCGAGACTGCGAGCCGATCCTCAAGGGTCTTCAACACGCCTGAAAACTGCGAAGCCCTCAAAAACACATGCGCGTCTCTATCGTAGGCGGACCTGGTGTCGGGAAGAGCACGCTCGTTCGACAGCTCGCCGACCTGTATCACAACGGCTCCTATGGTGAGGGAGAGAAAGGCGTGTGGGAGCCGCGGCTGCTCGCGGACATCGAAGCGGGGCGCAACGCGGTTGGCGTGACCGCGTACTTCGGCCGTCTGTACGATGCGAACTTCCGCGACGCGGTGGATCATGACCGGCCCGGGCGGGTGATCTTCTTCGAAGGCGCGCGGATCACGCTCGAGGCGCACATCGTCGAATACCCCACCGAGGAGCACGACGCGCTTCGGCGGGTGCTGTCAATCGGCGACTGCTGGGCACCCGACCGCATCATTTGCCTGACGTCGAGCATCGACACCATCGAGAAGCACATCAAGCATCGCGGTCGCCCCCATGAGAGCGTAGGGCTCATGGTAGATCGGTTTCGGCTGATCGATGCCGAGTTCCGGCGATTGGCGGCACAGGATCCGCTCGCCGTGATCGTCGATCGCGACAACATGGAATTCCACGAGCGGTGCGACCTCGTGCGGATCATCGAGGTCGCGAGATTGCCGATGTTCGAGGAGATCGCCTATCGGCCTGACGAATACTGAGTGCGTTCCGCTAGACTCAAAATTGCGAGAGACTTTCGAATCCCGAACCTCGCACCATAGTGGCAGCGGCAAGGAGAACGATATGACAGAGCGGCTCGATTATAAGAAGGCCTCGCCTGGCGCGTTTCAGGCGATGCTGAAGATGGAGGAGTTCGTGCGTGGGTGCGGTCTGGATCACGCGCTACTCGAATTGGTCAAGACGCGCGTCTCTCAGATCAACGGATGCGCGTATTGTCTGGACATGCATTCCAAGGACGCGCGCGCCGGCGGCGAAACGGAGCAGCGCCTGTACCTGCTCGCAGCGTGGCGCGAAACGACGTTCTACTCGGCGCGCGAGCGCGCAGCACTCGCATGGGCGGAGTGCGTCACGCAACTGGCCGGACACGACGTGTCCGACGCGCTCTATGAGGAAGTGCGGGGACAGTTCGACGACAAGGCGCTCGTCGACCTGACGATGGCGGTCATCGCCATCAACGGCTGGAACCGCCTCGCCGTACCGTTTCGCGCCGAGGCCGGCGTGTACCAACCAGCCGCCGTGCGTTCTCGCTGAGCGCACTGTTTCAATCCGCTGCCTGCACCCGTGCGTCTTCCACCCTTCAGGAGCTGTCGATGGACCAGCCAATTTATCCTCAATCCGGCGCCGAGGTTGCGCACAAACGCCGTGAACTCGCGCCGAAACCTCTGGACGCCTTCAAGGCGTTCAGCGCCAGTGTATTTGCCGATGGCGCGTTGCCGGGAAAGACGAAGCAGCTGATTGCGGTCGCGGTCGCTCACGTGACCCAATGTCCCTATTGCATCCACAGCCACACGCGATCAGCGCTGAAGGCGGGTGCGACCGAGCAGGAGATCATGGAAGCCATCTGGGTAGCAGCCGAGATGCGGGCCGGCGGCGCGTATGCACACTCGGCGTTGGCCATCGACACGATGTTGCACGTCCACGATGCCACGCCGCGGTGACGGAGCGCCCGCAAGCACGGCGAACGGACTGGCGCTGAGACATCCGTCACACTGGCCGGCCGATACGATGGCGAGTTTTCGGCATGACCTCCCAGTCGAGCGGACACAGGGACACACCATGCGTGGACGAAGGCCGGTCCTGACCGCCGACGTGGTGACGGAAGCCTTGCGTGGCGTGGCGTATCCTGGCCTCACGCGCGATTTGGTGTCGTTCGGCATGGTCCAGCACGTGAGCGTGTGTGACCGGCGCGTCAAGGTCCAGCTCGCGCTACTTACAACCGACCAGTCGATTCCTGACCGTCTTGAACACGCAATCGAGGAAGCGCTGCGCCCGCTTGGCGCGACGGCGATCGCGGTCGAAATCGGTTTGCCGGCGCCATCGCCAAAGTCTGCTGGGCGAGGTACACCGGATCCCTGGTCCGGTCAGGTACGTCTCGCGAGCGTCCGCCATGTGATCGCCGTCGGTGCCGGAAAGGGCGGCGTCGGCAAGAGCACAGTCGCGATAAACTTGGCGCTCGCCCTCGCACGGGAAGGACTCCGCACGGCGCTCCTCGACGCGGACATCTACGGACCAAGCCTTCCCATCCTGCTCGGTATAGAAGATGGTGCGGCGCGCGTTCGGATGTCGCCGGAGAAGCACATCGTTCCGCTCGAGGCCCATGGCCTGCCGATGATCAGCTTCGGGTTCTTCTTGGGTGAGAGCTCGCCGGCGATCTGGCGAGGGCCGATGGTGTCAAAAGCCGTGAAACAATTCGCCCGCGGTGTGGCGTGGTCCGAGCTCGACGTGCTCGTGGTCGACCTGCCACCCGGCACCGGTGACGTGCCGTTGAGTCTCGCGCAGGCCGTCGCGCTGTCCGGCGCGGTGATCGTGACGCAGCCGCCCCGCGTTGCGGCGGCGGAGGCGCGCAAGGCGGCGCAGATGTTCCGCACGCTCGAAGTTCCTGTGCTCGGTGTTGTCGAGAATATGAGCGGTCCATTCGGACGCGGCGCCGGTCGTGTCGTCGCCGAGGAACTTGCGGTGCCGTTTCTCGGAGAGGTTCCCTTCGATGAATCGGTCGTGCAGGACGGAGACGTCGGCGTACCAACGATGGTGTCGCGTCCGACATCCGCCACCGGTGTGGCGTTCAGTCGCATCGCGGATGGGATTGCGATCGCGCTCGGATGGCGCCCGGCCGGCACGGCGCGCGACGCATGATGCTTGCGGCGCCTCCAGTGATTCTCCACCGGCCCGCGGCGATTCCGTCGGGTGCGGGCGGGGCCGTGGTACCGAGACCGACGGGTTCAGTCGCCCTCGCCGCCGAGCATTTCGCGGCAGCCTCATTCTATTTCGTGGTGGGCGCCGCCGGCTTGGTGTGGATCGCGCCGGATCTTGCGGCGGGTGCATTTCTCTCACCACACGTTGCCGGCGTAACGCACCTATTCACTCTCGGCTGGCTTACGACCACGATCTTCGGGGCGCTTTGTCAGCTTCTCCCGGTCGCGTTGGGTGCGCCGATACGCTGGCCACGCGTGGCGCACGCCAGCTTCTGGACATTCACGCTGGGCGCGGGATTGTTCGCCTGTGGCGTGGCGGACAGTGCGATGACGTTGAATCACATGGGCATTGCGCTGGTGACGGCAGGAATCGTGCTGGCCGCTGTCAACATCGTCTCGTCGCTCCACCGGGCGCGCACGCGCGATGCCACGTGGATCGCGATCGCCCTCGCGCTGACCTTTCTGATATCGGCGCTCGGCGTGGGTGTGTTCTTGCTGCACAACCTGCACACGGGATTCATCGCCGCGGCGCGCGTGCGCGTGCTCGCCACACATCTGCACATCGCCGTCGTTGGATGGGCGCTCGTGGTGATTATAGGCGTGTCGCACCGGCTTCTTCCTATGTTCCTGCTTGCGCATGGAGCCGAGACGCGCTGGACGATACGCGCGTTGACGATGCTGGCGGCCGGCGTCCCGATGCTCGCGATTGGTCTGAACACGCCGCTCGTTGGCGCGCGGTGGGTAGCGCTGGCGTGTCTTGAAGCAGGGGTGGTGTGCTACGTGATGCAGGTGATGTGTTTCTTCCGCGCGCGGGTGCGCAAGCACCTCGACGTGTCCATGCGGTTCGTGTTAGCGGGCCTCGTCTTTTTGGTGGTAGCAGCGGCGCTTGGACCGGTTGTGCTGTTTTACGGTGTTGCAGCACCGAGAATCGCAGTCGCATACGTCGTGGCCGGGCTGCTCGGTGCTGTGGCATTGTTCGTCTGCGGCTTTCTCTACAAGATCGTTCCGCTCCTGGCGTGGACGGCGCGCTATCGCCGGCGAGCTGGCAAGCGCGCGGCGCAGACGATCGCCGGCACGTACTCGGCGCGTATCGCCGGGCTGCAGCTCGGCCTCATGGCGTCAGCGCTCAGTATCTTGGTGGTAGCCATCATGGCGGCCTCTGTGCGCGGTGTCCAAACGGGCGCCGCGCTCTTCTTCATAGGCGCGGTGCTGTTCGTCGGCCAGCTGCTCTGGGTGACTTTCGGCGGCCGCGCGGGAGCAGACAAGTGAGCGACGAAATGAAGTTCGCATCCAGCCCCGGGCATCCGACGCTTGCAAACGTCGTTGAACTCGACGTGCGTGACGACCTGCGTATGGGTCGCGAGCCATTCACGCGCATCATGAAAGCTGTGCAGAGCCTCGCGCCCGACGACGTTCTGCTGCTCCGCGCCATTTTCGAACCCTTCCCGCTGTTCGCGATGCTGGCAGAGCAAGGGTTCACGCATGAATCGATAGCGTTCGGTGCGGACGACTGGTGCGTGTGGTTTTGGCGCCCGAGCTAGGGCGCGCGCCAATCGTTGAACATTTCAAAACTGAAGCATCATCATGTCGACAAGGACGATCGAACTCCTCAACCGCGACGGTCGCGATCTGAAACGAGAACGCTCCGGTCTGCTTGAGCAGGCGGTTGCCACAGCTCGACCTTGTTTCCCTCAGGATCGATGACCCAGCCAAACTTGCCGTACTCCGAGTCGTCGATTTTGTCGAGGACGTTGCAGCCTTCCGCCCTAAGCGCCGCGACCAACCCGCGAAGGTCTTCAACGCGGTAGTTGACCATGAACGAGGCTGTGCTTGGAGCAAACTGGTCGCTTTTCTCCGGAGCAATGGACCAAGCGGTCGTTCCGCCTGTGGGCATGCCACTCGAGTCGGCCCAGTCGAACGCGGCGCCGCCCCACGCTTGGACGTCGATGCCGAGATGACGCTTGTACTAGGCCTGCAGCGCAGGTGCATCCTTCGCCTTGAAAAAGATGCCGCCGATGCCAGTGACTCGCTTCATGTGAACTCCGACGTGCAGTGCTGTAGCCGACAAACCCTTCGTGAGGTAGCGTCCGATGCTGCAGCACGCTCCGCTCCGCGCTTCTGTTGCCTCAGCAATCCTGCTTGGCCGACGTCGTTACCTCGTGTACGTGAACCTCGGTACCATCGCGGCGCAGCTGGACCCAACGCGATTCGTTCGGGTACATCGATCCCACGTGATCAATCTCGACGCGATTGTCGCGGTGGCTGCCTTCGATGCCAATCGGCTAGAGGTACGCACCGCGGACGGTA
>JBOHTH010000173.1:0-12446 GCA_050733535.1 Gemmatimonadaceae bacterium
ACGCCGAGCTCAACGCCGGCGGGACCATCGCCAAACTCGCTGCTCAAGGCCACCGCGTCGCCATCCTCGATCTCACTCAAGGCGAAATGGGCACCCGCGGCTCCACCGCGACCCGCGCCGCCGAGGCCACCGCGGCCGCGAGCAAACTTGGCGTCGTCATCCGCGAAAATCTCGAACTGCCCGACGCAGGCATCACGAACACGCCGGCCACGCGCGCAGCGGTCGCCACGGTGATCCGTCGTCTCAAGCCGCGCGTCGTCATCGCCCCTGCCCTGCGCGGCCGCCATCCCGACCACCCTGTCACGGCGCAGCTCGTGCGCGACTCCTGCTTTGTCGCCGGGCTCGCGAAGATCGCGCCGGAACATCCACCGCACCGCCCTGTGAAGGTCCTCCACGCAATGTCATTCCGCGAAGATCACGAAAAACCGACTTTTGTCGTGGACATCAGCGAACAGTTCGAGACCAAGCTCGCGGCCATCAAGTGCTATGCCTCGCAGTTCGACGGCGCGATTCAGAGCGGTGAGGTGTACCCGAACGGCGAGCCGCTGTACGACATCATCCGCCACCAGGCGGCGCACTACGGCTCGCTCATCCGCTGCCGCTACGGCGAACCATTCTATACCGCGGAAACCATGCGCGTGGACGACGTGATGGCGCTCGAGGTCGCGTCGTTTTGAACGGCGATGACACGGGCGCGCACGGCGCGCCACGCGAGGTGAACTATCCCTCGTACCTCGCGCTAGATGCCCTGCTCGACCTTCAGCGGCCGCGTTCGTCGCCGGAACATCCTGACGAGCTGTTGTTCATCATCGTGCATCAGGCCAGCGAACTGTGGTTCAAGGTCATCCTGCACGAGTTCGACGCACTGATCGCGCGACTTGCGGCCGCCGACGTCCCTGCATCGCTGCAGGCGATCAAGCGCATCAACGGCCTGGTCGCGATCGTCACTCACCAGCTCTCCGCGCTCGACACGCTGCCGCCGCAGCGCTTCGCGCAGTTTCGCGGGTATCTCGGGTCGTCGAGCGGGTCGCAAAGCGTGCAGTTCCGCGCGATCGAGGCGGTGTCAGGCCTGCGCGAGTCGCACTTTCTGCAGGCGCTCGCCGAGCACGGACCGATCCCGCCGCTCGTCCAGCGCGCGCTCGCGCGCCCGACACTTCAGGAACTGTTCACGGCGCTCGTCGCGCAGCACGGCGCCACGATCGAACAGATTTACTCCAGCGAGCAGCACACCACGCTCCTTCTGCTCGCCGAAGAGTTGCTCGAGTACGAACAGGGGTTCGCGCGCTGGCGGTTTCTGCACGTCCAGCTCGTCGAGCGGATTATCGGACCGGGCACCGGTGGGACAGGCGGAACCCTTGGCGCCAAGTATCTCGCCAAGACCGTCAGCCAGCGATTCTTTCCTGAGCTATGGGCGGTTCGCGCAAAATTCTACGGCGGAGCGTAGGCGCGAGCAGATCGTACATCGCGTGCACGGCCATCGCGATCACCAGAGTTCCGGTGTAACTCACGAGCAGCTGCATCGAGCAGGCCATCACGAAAATCACGGCCATGCTCTTCCACCCCTGCACCGCGTGGCTGGCGGCGAACGCAACGGCTGATACGACTGCCGCGAGCCACCCCACGCCGAGCGCATGCCAGAGGATCGATGTGAGCACGCCGCGATATGCGGCCTCCTCCGCCACGCCGGCCGCGACGGCCACCACGGAATAGAGCGCGCGCTCGCTCGCGGAACGCGGCATCATGCGGAGCACCGGCATCGTGCGCCGCTCCTCGGGTGTTCGTATGACGTTGCTCACATACTGCATCGCACACTGGAAACCGAGCGCGCACGCGCCAGCGAGCCAGGCCCGTGCGCCGAGCGCGGGAACGGCGAACAGGTCGTACGCGAACGTTCGGGCGACGAACCACGCGACCGCGAGCAGCACGACGAGCATCGCGAGCGAGTTCAGGTACATCGTCGAACGCGGCGGGACCGGACGGCGGCCGGCTGCATCGGGCGGCGCGTTGAACGCCCTCGCGCTCTTGAACGCGAGGGCGGGCATGAGGGCCATCAGGAAGATCAGATACGCTGCGCTGCTTATGCCAATCGCGTGCATCACTCGGGCACGAGCCAGGTGCCCGCGATACGGTCTCCCGGCCCGCGGGCCGGCGTCCATATGGAGAGCGCAATCCCGGCGGCGATGAGCGCCACCATTCCCGCCGTCGCGGCATCGAGCGCAAACGCCGCCCGCGCCGGCGCCACGGATTCCACTGCCAGATCCATCACCAACGGCGCAGCGACCGGCAGCCAAATCACGATATTTCGGACCAGAATCCGCACGCGCCCTGCCGGCGTGCCGTCCCGCGTGACGATGTCCAGCTGGAACCCGCGCATCAGCGGACCGCGGCGCATGGCGATCCCCATGATGATCGCACATGCCGCGACGAACCAGGGAATGAACACGAAGAGCACCGCCCCTACGACGCGCAGGAGGAGGTCCACGGTCGTCCCCGGGACCGTGCCGCGCCAGGTCGAGTCGACGAGCGTGCGCGCCGCACGGAGATCGGCGGAGTCCACGACGGGAAACTCCTTGAGGATCCCCTTTGCGAGCCGCTGCTCCGGCGGAGACTTTGCTAACATCGATACACCCGCCGAGTCCCGAACACGAGTGCCGAGTGTCGCCGCGACGTACTCCTCGGCGAGGCGGCGTTCGCGCCGGTATTCCTCCGGCGAGAGGCGGTCGAGTGCGGTATCCGGCGTGAACCAGCCCGCCTTCTGGAGCGCGCGGTTGAAGCGGTCCATGATCCCCGTTGACGGCTTGTGCGCTTTCGGCCGAAGCGAATCGGGCAGCGCGTGCGCGCTGTCGCCAATGAACTGGAGGAGTCCGGAGAGCTTCCGCCCTTCGGGATCCGCGCCCGCTTGCTGGCGAATGGGCACGATGGCAAGGATGGGGATGAACAGCACCGCGGCGAGCGTTCCGCCGGCGAGTCCCGAGCGGCGCGCGCGGGAAATCACCGCGGGGCGCCCGAGCGTCGCCTTGAACAGGGCCTGTACTTCGGAGACGTTGCTCGCCGCGCGCGCCTCAGCGAGCGCGCGAGTCGCATAGCGCGGGAGCGGCCCACCCGCGCCTGCCGACGGCCGTGCACACTCAATCAAGGCGGTGACTACGCACAGCGGATCTCCTGCAGCGGCGCCACCACCAGACTCGGGCACGACGATCCGGTCGCCTGGCGCCACCCACAGCGCATCCGCCGTCAGCGACGCGGGCAGCGTGCCGTCCGCGTGCGCCGCTATCAACTCTCCCGTGAGGTCGAGCACCCACCCCCGCAGCACATCCCACGTGACACCACGCGCCACGCGCTCCGCGAGCAACTCCCCTGCGGGCGCCTCAAACGCGTCCCAGTTCTCGTCCGCCGATCGCCGGCCGGCTACCCAGCGCAGTCGCGTGAGGCGCGCGAGATCGCGTCTGGCCTGCGCCACCTCCGGCGCTCCGACTTGCCGCTGCACGATCCACACCGCGCGCGCCATCGACGCGTCCCACCCAGCGAGCACATCGCCTTCGCCGGGCACGGGGCCAACCACGGCGTACGGGCCGACCCGATGTTCGCTGCCGGAAAGCGCCGGCGCCGAACGCTGCTGCGCAGTGCCGCGCCGCCGATGCGCCTCCACCTGCGGGCGCAGCACGCGCGTCCCGGTCAGCAGATCTTGCAGCATCATCCAGCCGTTCGCGCGCCGGACCGTCACGAGCAGCAAGGCGCGCAGGCCGAACGTCGCGAGGAAAGCGAGCCACGCGCGCAGGGTGAGATTCATCGGCACGATCTGCGCGAGGAGGCCGAGCAGATCGATCGTCTGAAAAACCGCCACGCGTGCGAGGCCGCGCGTCAGCCCCGGAATCCGTCCGTCGATGCCAGTGACGCGAATCCCCACGAGCCACTTGCCGACCGACGCGCCGAGCAATCCCTCGGGCACGCCCATCACGAGCACGGCGATGACGAGGCCGAGGACGAAGTTCACCTTCAACCCATGCGGCGAGGAGCTCAGATACTTCGGCTGGCTCCATGCGATTGCAATGAGCGAGAGCAGCCAGACGATTGCGCTCGTGACGACGAGATCGACGAACCCGGCCCGAAGGCGGTCCCAGAGCGTGGCCGGCGACGTTTCCGCTTTTCGCAGTGCGAGGACGGCCGCCCTGAGCTCGCCGTAGTCCTGATAACGATCCGCGGTTTTGCGCGCGATCGCCTTCATCACGACGTCCACGACATCCGGCGGCAGGTCCGCGCGGTACGTCGAGAGCGGCGTGGGCGATCCGTTCAGCACCGCGGCCACGACCTGCATCATCGAACCGCTCTGGTACGGAAGTTGTCCAGTGAGCAGATAGTAGAACGTGACGCCGACGGCGTAAATGTCGCTGCGCACGTCGAGCGTCTCGCCGAGCAGCTGCTCCGGTGACGAGAACACGGGCGTGCCGAGGAATACGCCGGTGCGCGTCAGCTTCTGTTGCTCCTCGCCGTCGACTGGCTTGGACAGACCGAAGTCTCCGATCTTCACGACGCCGGACGTGTTCACGAAGCAGTTAGCCGGTTTGACATCGCGATGGAGCACGCCGGCGGCGAGCGCCGCGTCGAGGCCGTCAATGACCTGCAGGATGTCCTCCACCGCCTCCGCCACCGGCAGCGGACCGCGACCCTTCACTTTCTCCTCGAGCGTCCCGCCGGGAACGAGCTCCATCGCGATCACGGGCGTGCCGGCGATTTCCTCCGTGCCGTAGATGTAGACGGCGTTCGGATGGTTGATGGCCGCCGCCGTCTGCCCCTCGCGCAGAAAGCGCTGCCGCGAATCCATCTTGTCCAGATCGACGCTGAGCAGCTTGAGCGCCACCACGCGGCCGTCGGTCTCGTGCGCCGCTTCGTACACCGCGCCCATACCGCCGCGACCGAGCAGGCGGTTGATGCGGTACGCGCCGAACGTCGAGCCCGGCTCGAGTTCCTGCGACGGGGACGGAGTGGCGTCAGCGGTCATTAGTCGAGGGGGACGGCGTAGCCGGCCGGAGCGCGCGCATTGGAGGTTCGGTGCCTCTGACGATAATGTAGCTCCATGCCGGAGCTTCCCGATATCACCGTGTACCTCGACGCGGTCAGCCGCCGCACGCTCGGCCGTACCCTGTGGCGCGTGCAGCTCGTGAGCCCGTTTGTGCTCCGTACCGTCGAGCCGCCGCTCTCCGCGCTCGGTGGCAAGAACGTGCTTGAACTGCGGCGCATCGGCAAGCGAATCGTGTTCGCGCTGGAGGACGAACTCTTCCTCGTGATTCACCTGATGGTCGCCGGGCGGTTCAAATGGCACGACAAGACGCCAAAGCTCAGCCGGCGTCTCGCGCTCGCTGCGATCGAATTCGATTCCGGCACTCTCGTGCTCACCGAGGCAGGAACGAAGCGCCGCGCGTCGATTTACGTCGTACGCGGAGAATCCGCGCTGCGCGAGCTGGACCGCGGCGGGATGGAAGTCCTCGAGTCGTCACACGCCGACTTCACCGCGAGGCTGCGCTCGGAGAATCACACGCTGAAGCGATCGCTCGCGGACCCGCGGCTGTTCAGCGGAATCGGGAATGCGTATTCGGACGAGATTTTGCATCGGGCACAGCTCTCGCCACTGATGCTCACGTCGCGTCTCACCGACGACCAGGCCGCGCGCCTGCACGACGCGACACGCGCAACGCTCGGCGAGTGGATCGCGCGGCTCCGCGCCGAGACCGGCGAGAAGTTTCCGGAAAAGGTCACCGCATTCCGGCCGGAGATGGCGGTGCACGGGAAGTTCCGGCAGCCGTGCCCGGTATGCGGAACGGCAGTGCAGCGGATTCGGTATGCGGACAATGAGACGGACTACTGTCCCACCTGCCAGACGGGCGGGAAGCTGCTCGCGGATCGTGGGATGTCGCGGCTGCTCAAGCAGGACTGGCCGAAGTCGCTCGATGAAATGGAAGAGACCTTGATGAAACACCAGCCGTGAACTGACGCCTGTAGTTAGCCCGGCCAGTTGCCGCTATATTGAGACGCATGCCGACCCCTATCTACCTCGACCACGCCGCGACAACCCCGGTCCGCCCCGAAGTCCTCGAAGCCATGCAGCCGTTCTTCGGCCCGCGCTTCGGGAACCCTTCGAGCACCCACCGGTGGGGCCGCGAAGCACGCACCGCGCTCGACGCGGCGCGCGAGCGCGTGGCCAAGTGTCTCGGCGCCAACGCCGACGAAGTCTGCTTCACCTCCTGCGGCACCGAGGGCGACAACCTCGCCGTGCTCGGCGGCTGGCGCGTGCTCAAGCCCAAGGGCCGCAACGCGATCGTCACCTCGCCGATCGAGCACAAGGCCGTGCTCCAGTCGGTGCATCAGGCATCGAAGGAAGGCGCCGAAGAGCGAATGCTCACGGTCGATCCCACAGGCACAGTCACGATGCAGTCCGCGCGCGACCTGATTCGCGATGACACGGCGCTGGTCTCCGTGATGTGGGTGAACAACGAGATCGGCACGATCCAGCCGATCGATGAACTCGCCGCGCTCACAAAGTCACACGGCGCGATCTTCCATACCGACGCTGTGCAGGCCTTTGGAAAAGTTGACGTCGACGCGCGGAAGACACCGTTCGACTTTCTCGCCATCAGCGGCCACAAGATCGGCGCGCCCAAAGGTGTCGGCGCGATGTTCATTCGCCGCGGCACGCCGCTCGAGCCGCTGTTCTTCGGCGGGTCGCAGGACCGCGGTCGCCGCCCCGGCACGGAGAATGTCGCCTACGCCGTCGCGCTCGCGACCGCGGCCGAGCTGACGCTGGCCGAGCACGAGAAGGAATCCGCACGCCTCACGGCGCTGCGCGACCGCCTCGAAGCGGCGATCGTCGCCAAGCTGCCCGACGCGACGGTCATCGGCCGCGGCGCGAAGCGCGCGCCACACGTGCTGAACATTTCCGTGCCGGGCACCGACAGCGAGTCGATGCTCATGGCGCTAGACCTTCAGGGCATCGCGTGCTCGGGAGGCTCTGCCTGCCAGAGCGGAAGCGTCGGCGCGTCACATGTGCTCGAGGCGCTCGGCATCCGCGCCGACATCGCCAACGCGGCAATCCGCATGAGCCTCGGCTCGCTGACGACCGACGCGTGTATCGATCGCGTGTCCGAAGTCTTCCCCGCCCTCGCGCTCAAGGCGCGCGGACTGGCTGCGGTCGCGTGAGCAAGCCGCGGGTCCTCGTCGCGATGTCGGGCGGCGTCGACTCGTCAGTCGCCGCTGCGATGCTTGCGCGCGACGGCTACGATGTGATCGGCGCGACGATGAAGCTGCACAGCGACGGCGCGGAAGTGCCGGACAAGCCGTGCTGCTCGCTGGACAGTGTGAACGACGCGCGGCGGATCGCCGAGCGGATCGGGATCCCGCACTACGTGCTCAATCTCGAGAAGTCGTTCACGCACGACGTGCTGGATGACTTCGTCGCCGAGTATGCGCGCGGCCGCACGCCGATCCCGTGCGTGCGCTGCAACACGTTCACGAAGTTTCGCGATCTCGTGCTGAAAGCAGACGCGGTTGATGCGCAGTTCGTCGCGACCGGCCATTATGCGCGGGTCGTGAACGGCGAACTGAACCGCGGCGCGGACGATGCCAAGGACCAGACGTATTTCCTCTGGGGGATCGAGCGCGCGGCGATCGCGCGCGTGCTGCTCCCGGTCGGTGAGATGACCAAGGCCGAGACGCGCGCGATGGCGCACGAGCTGGGACTGAACCTGGTCGCGGAGAAGCCGGAGAGTCAGGAGATTTGTTTTGTGCCCGACGGGGACTACGCGAAAGTGCTCGAGCGCGAACTCGGCGCGTCGGCGCCGTCGCTTTCGGCGGGGCCGTTTGTGTTGAGCAGCGGCGAGGTCGTCGGCGAGCACGCGGGGTTCGCGCATTTCACGATCGGCCAACGGCGCGGGGTGCCGGGCGGCTACGACGAGCCGATGTTCGTCACCGCGATTCGCGCGGACGACCGCGCGGTGGTGATCGGCCCGCGCGAGGAACTCCTCGGCCGCGGCGTCATTGCGCGCGGGCTGAACTGGCTGGTGGACCCCGCGCCGCGGGTTGGCGATCGCGTGGGCGCGCGCGTGCGGCATCGCGCGCCGATCGTCGCGGCGGAGATCGTGCGGATCGAGCACGACGAGATCGAACTCGCGCTCGACGCGCCCGTTCGCGCGATCGCGCCGGGGCAGTCGCTGGTGCTCTACGACGGCGAGCGGCTGCTGGGCGGAGGGTTTATTGAGGCGTCGCGCGCGGCGCGGGCGTCGCTCCCCGTGATCGCGGCCTAGCCGTAGGACGGCGCGCCTATTTGACGCGCGTAACGCCCGGGAGTCGTGCGAGCGCGCGGTCGAACGTGCCGATCGGAACGTGCCCTGATTTCCGCGCCTGCTCAACGATCAGGCAGTCCGAAAAGCCAATTGAGGGACGCTTTTGAAACTCCGCGAGAGCGCGCGCAGCGAGATCCGCGTCCTGCACGACGATGCTCTCGTGGTCCAGGAGGAGCTCGAGGCCCGTCGCGATCTGCGCAGCCGTTCGGTCGTACACGCTGCGCAGGACCCACGTCGTCTCCATCAGGACCAGCAGGGACACCCACGCGCCGCCGCCGATGTACGCGTCAGCGGCGGCGGCTTGCTCAGGCTCGTCGCGAACGAGTATCCGGACGACGACGTTGGTATCAATCGCGCGCATGCCGGGCACGAATGTCGCGCGCGATGCCTTCCTTCAGTTCCGCGAGCGAGCGGGTGCGGGGCTTTCGGCCGAACATGGCGGCGTGAACATCTTCGCTCGTGTTCTGCCCGATGCGCCGAACCGTGACGAACCCATCGCTCGTGGTCCACTCGAGGACAGAACCGGCGGACAGGCCAAGGCCCTCCCGGACCCGCGCGGGAACGGAGATCTGCCCTTGTGCGGTCACGCGGGACTGGGGTTTCCGGTGTTTTGGCATGTCTAATAGTACCTCGGTAATGTACTTTTCACAAGACTCAACACCGCCGCGGTGCCATTTCGACTTACGGACGCCTCTCGGCGGGTTGTGGCGTGAGAGGAAGTTCAACTACGTTGATGGGACTTTCCCGGCTGAACCAGGCCACCGCTGACGCCTCGAGTCCGTTCCCCATACTGGCCGCAACGTCCACCCCCCAGTAGACGTCCTTGGTGGCACAAAAAACAAACCGTCCCGCCGTGTCTGTTCTCACGACCGACTTGAACGTGCCCGCAGCATAGTCAGGCGACTCCGAGGCGTCGTGTGCCGCGACGGGCGCGTCACGGACGGGCTGTCCGTTCAACGTGACGGTTCCAGCTACCACTCGTGGACGCGGTCCGCACCGCCGGACGCCGATTTCGTATGGCGTCTGCATTGTCACGGCCAACGGTCTCACGGCTTGCGAATCAACGTGGACGTAGCGGACGATGGGCTCCTCACCGAGGAGGAGGTTGACTCGCGAACTCACGGAGATCTTGTAATACCCGGCCGTGAGCGAGTCGAAAACGGCGCTGCCGGCGCCGTCGGTCACTCGCTGACGCACGGATCCCTCCAGACGAACCTCGGCGCCGGCCAGCGGCGATTGCGCAGCACCCTGCCGCACGACGACGTGGATGCTGCCGGTCGGCGACGACCACTCGGCTTTCGCGTCCAACGTGTCGGCAGCGCGATATACCGAGAGCACCGCGCCATGTCGCTCTTTGACGCCCCCAAGTTCCCAGGCTACGGGCCAGTTGTCGCGCCCCTCCGCCATATTGCCGAACATGCGAAGTTGATCGGCCACGGACACTTCGCGCGTCGACACTATGACCGGGAGCGGCGAACGAACGGTCCACGACGAGATGAACCACTCGTGCTGATCGAATGTCGCGAACGTGATCATGGACGTCCCGACGGAATCACCCTCCATCCGCGGGAGACCGGCATAGTTGAACGTCAGTTTGCGCAATTCGCGCGACGTCCCGTCTATCCAGAAGACGCCGGCGATGTCGGCATGGCCTCGCGGCCTCGCCGCGGGGTCGAATGCCAAGCCGATGAGCGGCCCGTCGCGCAGCAGGCCAGGCTCAAAGCAATGCGTGTTCTCGAACGACCGGGACAGCAGCACATCGAGATCCGGTGACACGAACGTCAGCCGGCCGTCGGCGTACCTGACGTATCCATGCTCTGCGAGGAGGTCGGGCGCAAAACTGGTCCACGGTTGAGTGGCGGCGACTGAGTCCTCCAGCAGCGCGATATCGCGCAGACGGGGTTGCAGGTCATAGATGCGCGTGACCTGCGCCAGGCGGTACCGACTCCGCTGTTCGGCGTATGTCAGCGACGTCGCGAGCAGTGCCGTCTTGACGTCCTCCCAGACCTCCCAGTTGGCCTCCGCCGCAACAGCCCGCCCGCGACATGCCGACTGTGCAGTAGAGGTGACCGTCGGCAAGGTCAGCGCGGGAAGCTGGTCGAGCGAGATCACGGCCGAGGTATCGCTGTGCATGGCGAAGGGAAGGCTCTCGTAGGGACGGCTTCCGATGCGCTGAATGCGCAGCCGAACGAGCTCTGTCGCACTCGTCGTAAGGTCGAAGCGTCCACGATCGTCAGAGCGCGCTTTCGCTCGCACGTCATGCAGCGAGTCTACGAGCAGGACGATCGCCCCTGCGACCGGAACGCCGCTCGCTGACGTGCGCAGCGTCCCGTGGAACGTTTGTGCGCGCACGGCGCGCGGTGCGAGACCTGTCGTGCATGCGCAGAGAACGCTCGCGAGAAGGACCTGCCGTGGCATGATCGAAACGTCTCTCATTTCGGGCCTCCCTTGAGCCGCTTCAACATCGCGTCCACCCCTGATGGCACGAACATATCGTCCGAGATCGTAGCTATCTCCTCGGCCTCGCGCCACCGCTCCTCGAGTTCCGCTAACTCACCTTCGAGTGCGCGACGCTCGTCTTCCTCGTGCAGGGACATCTCCAGCGCGAGGCGTACAGGCGTTGACATTGCCGACATGTTGCCCCGGTCTGTGCGAACGCGCTCGGTAGACGCGAAGCGCTCGAAGAGCGCCACTGGATCACTGGCCGTCTCGAGCACAGCGACGGCTTTCGCGACGTCAGCCGCGCGACCCCCTGTGCGGTTGAGAGCCGGCAACAAATGGCGCGCAGCACTGAGGGCCTCGTCGCCCTGCAACTCCACCGTCGCCTGCGGCGCCATTCGGAAACTCTGCGCGCGCACGACTGGCTTGTGCGGGAACGTCAGGGCGAACCCGTGCGTCTCGTCAGGCTCCAGGTGCAGGTTCATCAGCATCTTCCGGTTTAGCCGAAGAACGGTTCCGTTCAACGGCACTCGGGCGACCGTACGTTGCGAAAGAATCAGGTTTGGAATGTTGATCAGGTTGATGCTCGCGCCGCCGATCAGCCCCATTACCGGTCCCGCGACGACGAGGCCGACGGCGGCTGCAGTGCCGGCGCCCGCCCACATGAAGTACTTCTTCCGCCGCCGATGGAATTGGTCGCCGTAGCGCCAGGCCGCCATCTCGGGGCGCTGCGGATCACCCACGCGAACGAGGGTCGTCCCCTCTTTCAATCGCGCCAAGCCGATGTTGTCAGTCGAGACGCGTAGTTTCGTATCGCGAAATAGCTTCTCGCACTCCTCGATCGCTTCCCATCGCTCCTCGAGCGGACTGAGATTCCACCGCTCGCATGCCTTGCAGACCACCCACAGCCGTCCTCGTGCCGCGTCGAACGCCAGCCTCCTGCCAACGGGAAAATGCTCGATCGCCTCGTTGCTCCCGAGACTCGTGTGGCAGAACATGCAGGTGGAATACATGGGACGCGCCCTATCGCGCCGACGTCACGTTGATCCGTCGCCCTTCAGCCGCTTCAGCATCGCGCCGACACGCGACGGCATGAACATATCGTCCGAGATTGCCGCGACCTCCTCGGCCTCGCGCCAGCGATCCTCGAGTTCCGCGAGTTCGCCCTCGAGCGCACGCCGCTCGTCTTCCTCGTGCAGCGACATTTCGAGCGCGAGACGCACCGACGCAGGCATATTGGCGATCATGTTCGACCGAGCACGATTCGTGTCCCGGTACTTCCACCACGGCCCGGACGGCACGCCGGAGGAGAGGCTCGCCGCGCGCGCGGCCTGGGCAAACAGGTTGTCCCTGTCTCGAGACCGGCCCAGGACGGCGACGGCGTCCGCAACATCAGACGATCGCCCACCGGCCCGGTTGATGTTCGGCAACAGATGGCGTGCGGCGCGAACCGCCTCGTCACCTTGCAGCGAGATGTCCGGAAGCGCGATGTCGCGCCAGTTGCGTGTGACAAATCCCTTTCGGTGCGAAAACTCCACCACGAACCCCCGAGTCTCGCTCGTGCCGAGACGCACGGCGTTCAGCTCGCGCCGGTTCAACTTCAGCACCTCGCCGTCGTGAGGCACTCGCGCCACGGTGCGCATGGCCGTGAGACTGTTCAGGATGTTCGGCACA
>JBOHTH010000174.1:0-8320 GCA_050733535.1 Gemmatimonadaceae bacterium
GCGCTGGGCCTCGAAGACGGGTCGATCGCGCGCAGCGTCGCGACGGGCACGGATCCACAGGCCGTCGCGAGAGACGCATGGGACGCCCTCTCGCGCGAGGTGCGCGCGTGACCGCGCCGCTCGCCGGTCGCCGCGTGCTCGTCACGCGGGCGCTCGAGGATGCCGCCGCGTGGGCCGACCGGCTCGCGGCACTCGGCGCCGATCCGGTGATCCTGCCGTGCATTCGTACCGAGCTGCTCGATGACGCCGCGACACGCACGCAGCTCGCCGCGGCTCTGCGCGACGCCGACTGGCTGTGCATCATGTCGCCGCGCGGCGCCGACGCCGTCGCGCGCATTGCCGGACCGCTCGCATCGGCGATTCGCGTGGCGGTTGTCGGCACCGCCACGGCGCACGCCGTGGTCGCGGCTCTGGGGCGGCAACCATACGTGGCGAGCGGCGGCACCTCGCGCGCGCTCGGCGAGGAGCTGCTCCGTGAAATAAAAATGGACGTGGCCGCGCGGCCGCGTGTCGTCGTCGCCTCGTCACTCGGCGGACGACGGGACGCCGAAGACACGCTCGGGCGTGGAGGCATCGCGGTAACCCGAGTGGACGTGTATCGCACGATTCCCGCGGGCCGTGCAGGTGCGCCACGGGATCTCGCGGGTGAAGGCATCGGCGATGTGCTTCTCGCCAGCCCATCGGCGGTCGAAGGACTGCTCAATCAGGCCGCATTTCCCGGCGCCACCCGGCTCTTCACGATCGGCCCGACGACGAGCGCCGCAGTTATCGCGGCGGGACTTTCCGTCAGCGGCGAAGCAATGCGTCCCGATCTCGACTCGCTCGTAGAGGCAATGCAATGAGTGAATGGAACTCAGCGACAAAGGCGGAGCTGGCAACGCCCGGCCGTGTGCGTCCACGACGACTGCGGGGGAGCGCCGCGGTGCGCGGGCTCGTCGCGGAGACCAGCGTGCTCGCGCGGCAGCTCGTGATGCCGCACTTCGTGCTCCCGGTCGCGAAGGCGGTCGAGGCGATTCCCTCGATGCCGCAGATATTCCGCACCGGCGTGGACGACTTGCTGCGCGCGGTGGAGTCGGACCTCGCACTGGGCATCCGCTCGATCCTCCTGTTCGGCACTCCGCCCGCGGGCGCAAAGGACGCCACCGGCACGAGCGCGCACGATCCCGCCGGCGCGGTGCCGAGTGCGGTGCGCGCGCTGCGTGGTGCGTTCGGCGACGACCTCGTGATCCTGACCGACGTCTGCCTGTGCGCGTACACGGACCACGGGCACTGCGGCGTCCTCACCGACGGCGCGATCGACAACGACAAGTCGCTCGCGCCGCTCGCGGCGATGGCGCTCGCCCATGCAGAGGCCGGCGCCGATCTCGTCGGGCCCTCGGACATGATGGACGGCCGCGTGGCTGCGCTGCGCGACGCGCTGGACTCCGAAGGACACACGGACACGGGCATTCTCTCGTACGCCGTGAAGTACGCGTCCGCGTACTACGGTCCGTTTCGTGACGCCGCGGATTCATCTCCGCAGCACGGCGACCGCCGCAGCTACCAGATGGACTCGCGCAATTCGGCGGAAGCCGAGCGCGAGGCAAAGCTCGACGAAGCCGAAGGCGCGGACATCTTGATGGTGAAGCCGGCGCTCGCGTACCTCGATGTCATCCGCCGCGTGCGCGGCGTCACGACGCTCCCGCTCGCGGCGTACAACGTGTCCGGCGAGTACTCGCAGGTGAAGGCCGCCGCAGAGCGCGGCTGGCTCGACGAGGCTGCGATCGTCCGTGAGAACCTGCACGCGATCGTGCGCGCGGGCGCCGACATCGTCATCACATATCACGCTCGCGCGGCGCTGGCTGGAGGATGGCTGTGAGCGCCGGACCGAAGTCCACCGCGCTCATGGCGCGCGCCGAACGGGTGATGCCCGGCGGCGTCAGCTCGCCCGTGCGCGCATTTCGCGCCGTGGGCGGCACGCCGCTCGTGCTCCGCTCCGGCTGTGGCGCGGAGTTCGAGGACATGGACGGCAGGCGCTACGTCGACTTCGTGTGCTCGTGGGGCCCGCTCATCCTCGGACACGCGCACCCTGAAGTCCTGCACGCGATCGCGGAAACTGCAGAGCGCGGCACGAGCTTCGGCGCGCCGTGCGAGCAGGAGATCGAGCTGGCGGAATATCTGACGTCGAGCTATCCCGGACTTGAGCAGGTGCGGTTCGTGTCGTCGGGCACCGAGGCGACGATGAGCGCGATCCGCGTCGCGCGTGGCGCCACCAAGCGCGACCGCATCGTGAAGTTTTCCGGTTGCTATCACGGCCACGCCGATCATCTCCTGGTCGCCGCCGGGTCGGGACTCGTGACCTTCGGCCGGCCATCGTCTGAAGGCGTTCCCGCGGCGTTCGTCGGCGAGACAATCGTCCTGCCGCTCGACGACGAGCAGCGCCTCACCGAGCTGCTGCGCCGCGACGGTGACAAGATCGCCGCCGTGATCATCGAGCCCGTTCCCGCCAACAACGGCCTGCTGCTGCAGAGCCCCGAGTTTCTCGCGACGCTGCGCCGCGAGACGGAGCGCGCGGGTACGATTCTCATTTTCGACGAGGTGATCAGCGGTTTCCGCCTTGCGCGCGGCGGCGCGGCCGAGCGCTCCGGCATCACGCCGGACCTTGCGACCTTCGGCAAGGTCATCGGCGGTGGAATGCCCGTCGGCGCGTTCGGCGGGCGCCGCGACCTCATGCATCACCTCGCGCCGCTGGGCGGCGTATATCAGGCCGGGACGCTCTCGGGGAACGCCGTCGCGATGGCCGCCGGCCTTGCCACGCTGCGTACGCTCGAGCGGGAAGACGGCTGGCGCCGCCTCGAAGCCATCGGACTGAAACTCGAGACACTGCTCAAACCAGTGCTTGCGCGTGCGCCGTATGGAGCGACATTCGTCCGCGAGGGATCGCTGTTCTGGATCTCACTGCAGGCCGGCGCCGCGCCGCGAGCCGCCGAAGCAATCGACGCGACGGCCGGCGCGCGCTACCGGCCGCTGTTTCACGCGCTGCTCGAATCGGGCATTGCGCTCGCACCGTCCGCATTCGAGGCGGGCTTCCTCTCGCTTGCGCACACCACCGTCCAACTTGAACGACTGCGGGACGCGCTCGCTGCCGCGTTCGAAGCTGCCTCCGCGAACGCCGGCGTCGCATGAAGGATTCGCGCCGGGCCGTCCGCGCGACGCAAATAGGATTCATCGTCCTGCTGCTGGCGTGCAGCGCACAGCTGGCCTACTGGATGGCCGACGAGTCGCACTACACCGCGACCGTGCGTGACGAACTGCGCGCGGCCATGGAAAAGCAGCCCGGCACCTCGCCCGCCGCGCTCGCGCAGCTCGACGCCGACCGGTTCCACCGGATGAACCGCTACGCGTGGGAGGGCGGGTTCTTCCTCGTCGTGCTCGTCGGTGCAATGGGTGTCGTGTACGCGGCGCTGCGCGAGGAGAACGCGCTGCGGCATCAGCAGGAGGATTTTCTCGCGTCGGCGTCGCACGAGCTCAAGAGTCCGCTCGCGAGCCTGCGCCTTTCAGCCGAAACCATCGCGATGCGCGACCCGCGGCCGCCGCGCCGCGCCGAACTCGTGCAGCGCATTTTGTCCGACCTCACGCGGCTCGATCAAATGATCGCGAACATGCTCGATGCCTCGCGCCTGTCCCGCGGCCATGTGCGCGTGTCGCGCGAGCGGGTGGAACTCGCGCCGCTCGTGGCCGGCGTCGCGCACGACCTCGGCCCGCTCGCCGACGACTGCGGCGTAACCGTACAGGTGGACGTGGAGGGAGGGCTCGCCGTGCACGCCGACCGCGATGGCGTCCGCACCATCGCACACAACCTCATTCAGAACGGCATCAAGGCATCGCGGGCCAGCGGCGGAAGCGTGACCGTGCGAGGCACGCGCGACACCGGCGGCGTGTGCGTGCAGGTCGAGGACACGGGGATCGGCTTCGCGCCGCACGAATCGCGTCGCCTCTTTCAGAAGTTCCACCGCATCGATGCGAACGGTCACGAGCGCCTCCCCGGCACGGGACTCGGGCTGTACCTCGTGCGACGATGCGCGGAGCTCGATGACGCGGCGGTGTCTGCGTCTAGCGACGGCCCCGGGCGCGGCGCGCGCTTCACCGTGCGGTGGCCGGCGCCTGCGCCGGCTGGGCGGGATTTGTGAACGCGCGCCTGCTGGTCGTCGACGACGAACTCAATCTCGCGCGCGGCATCCGCGAGAACCTCGAGGCCGAGGGATATGCGGTGGACGTCGCCGCGGACGGACTCAACGCGCTCGCCAAGATCCGCGCGGAGGAGTTCGGCCTGGTCATCCTGGACGTGATGCTCCCGGGTGCGGACGGCTTTGCCGTGTGCGAGACGCTTCGCGCAGAGGGACGCGACACGCCGGTGCTGTTCGTCTCGGCGCGGAGCGGTGGCGAGGACCGCATCCGCGGCCTCGAGGCCGGCGGCGACGACTACATCACGAAGCCGTTCCAGCTGCGCGAGCTGCTGCTGCGCGTCAGCGCGATCCTGCGCCGGCGCGCGCGCTACGATGCGGTCACGGCGCGCGAACCCGTGCTGCGGTTCGGCGGCAACGAGTTCGACTTCCGCACGTTTCGGGGCCGGTCGGCGGACGGCGCCGAGCAGCTTCTCCCGCAGAAAGAGGCGCTGATCCTGAAGCTGCTCGCAGAGCGTGAGGGCAGCATCGTCTGGCGCGACGACATCCTCGAGAAAGTCTGGGGCGACGAAGTACTCCCGTCGTCACGCACGGTTGACGGGTTCATCGCGCGCCTGCGGAAGCGATTCGAGCCGGATCCGGACCGGCCGCGCTTTCTTCACACTGTACCGGGCGTGGGCTATCGGTTCACCGCCGCGGCGGAGCCCGAATCTTGAAAACGACCACGCCGGCCGTCGCGACGAATCGCGACCTGTTCCTCGACGCGCTCGCCTGCCGGCCCACGCCGCGGCGCCCGCTGTGGGTCATGCGCCAGGCGGGCCGCTACCTGCCGGAGTATCGCGCGCTGCGCGAGAAGCATTCATTCGAGCAGCTGTCGGGCAACGCCGAGCTCGCGGCGGAGGTGACGCTGCAACCGCTGGCCCGATTCCCGCTCGACGCGGCAATTATTTTTGCGGATCTCATGAGCCCCGTGGGAGCGCTCGGCCTTGAAGTCACGTTTGCGCCCGGGCCGGTGCTTGCGCAGCCGGTGCGCACCGCGGCTGATGTCGCGGCCTTGCGGCGCCCCGCGCGCGGTGAGATTGCGCCCTCCGTGATGCAAGCGCTGAGAATCGTCAGGGGCGAACTCGCGGGGCGGCAGGCATTGCTCGGTTTCGCCGGCTCGCCGTGGTCGATTGCCGCGTACCTCGTGCAAGGGCGCAGCAGTCCGGGTTTCCCCGCCCTGCGTACGATGGCGGTGGCGAACCCCGAGGTGCTTGACGCGCTGCTCACGCGGCTGACCGACCTGATCATCGACTACGTGCACGCGCAGTTCGAAGCCGGCGCGGACGCCATCCAGCTGTTCGATACATGGGCCGGCCTCCTCTCCCATGATGCATGGAGCCGCGTCGTACGCCCGCACATCGCGCGATTCCTCGACGAGACTCGCGGTACCGGCCGCGCACGAATCTTGTTTGTGCAGGACGCGTCGCATCTGGTGCATGGGTACGCCGCGCTCGCAAGCGAGGCGCTCGCGGTGGACTGGCGCGAGGATCTGGCGGCGTTGCGCCGCGCGGTGGGGCACACGAAGGCGCTGCAGGGAAACCTCGACCCGGCGGTGCTCGTCGCCGGCCCAGCAGCCACGGCCGTCGCGGCGCGCGCGCTGCTCGCGTCGGTCCCCGCGCGCGGGCACATCGTGACCCTCGGCCACGGCATCACCCCGGATGCGCCGATCGACAGCGTCCACGCGCTCGTGGACGCCGTGCACGCGGAGGGCGCGTCATGAGGAGCAGCGACGAAGGTCGCACGCGAGATTCGCACGCGCGCCCGACAGACCGCGCCGTCACCGTCGACCTGCTCTCGCGCTACGACCGGCCGGGGCCGCGCTACACGAGCTATCCGACCGCGGTGGAGTTCCACGAGGGCGTCACCGGCGGCGATTATCTTGACGCGCTCGCCGCTGCGAACGCGCTCGGCGACGCGCCGCTCTCGCTCTACATGCACCTCCCGTTCTGCGAGGAGCGCTGCCTCTTCTGCGGCTGCCACACCATCATCACGCGGCGCAAGGACGTCGCGGTGCCGTATCTCGCGCTGCTCGGCCGCGAGATCGAGCTGCTCGCCGATCGGCTGCCGGACCGCCGCAAGTTTGCGCAGCTGCATCTCGGCGGCGGAACACCGACGTACTATACGCCGGCGCAGCTCGACGGGCTGATCGGCGGACTGCTGAAACACTTCACGCCGCTGGCGGGTGCGGAGCTGGCGTTCGAAGCAGATCCGCGCGTGACGACGAGCGATCATCTCGACGCGCTCGCCGCGCTCGGGTTCAATCGCGTTTCGTTCGGTGTGCAGGACCTGAACCCGGATGTGCAGGACGCGATCAACCGCGTGCAGACCCGCGAGCAAACCGCGCGGCTCGTCGATCACGCGCGGGCGAAGGGATATCGCGGCATCAACGTCGACCTGATTTACGGGCTGCCGCTGCAGACGCCCGAGACGTTCGAGAAGACCGTGGATTCAGTCATCGCGCTCGGGCCCGACCGCGCGGCGGTGTATTCGTTTGCGTTCGTCCCATGGGTACGGGGTGCGCAGAAAAAGATTGAAGAGGACCAGCTCCCCGCGCCCGAGGTGAAGCTGCAGCTGTTCGCGATCGCGCGCGAGCGATTCCTCGCCGCCGGCTACGAACCGATCGGGATGGACCACTTTGCGCGCCCGGACGACGACCTCGCGATCGCGCGGCGCGAGGGCACACTGCGCCGAAACTTTCAGGGTTACGCGGTCATCCCGGGGGACGACGTCGTCGGCCTCGGCATTTCCGCCATCGGCGACGTGCGGGGCAGTTACGTGCAGAACGAGAAGAAACTTTCGACCTACGAGCATGTGATCAGCGAAGGACGGTTGCCGGTCTACCGCGGCGTCCGCCGCTCGGCCGATGACGAAGTCCGGCGCGCCGTGATTCACGAGCTGATGTGCAACTTTCGTGTGGACGCGCGGGCGATTGAGCGCCGATATGCGATCGACTTTGCGGCGTATTTCGCCGACGACCTCGCGCTCCTTGCGCCGCACGAGCGCGACGGGATGGTGCACGTGACGAGCGCCGGCGTCGAGGCGACACCCATCGGCGAATTGTTTGTGCGCAACCTCGCGATGTGCTTCGACCGCTACCAGCGGGAAAAGCACGCGGCGGAATCGAAGCCGGTCTTCAGCCGCACGGTGTAGGCGTGGCGCGGCTGGTCGTCGTGGGCGCGGGAATCTCCGGACTCGCGGCGGCGTGGGCGGCGCGACATACGGCGGCGAGGGCGGGAGTCGCGCTCGACGTCATCGTCCTGGAGCGCGGCGCGGGAGTCGGTGGAAAGGCACGCACGATCGTTCGCGACGGCTGGATGGTCGAGGGCGGACCGTCGGGCTTTCTCAGCGGACGTCCTGAACTCGACGCGTTGATCGAGGCAGCGGGACTCACCGGCCAGCTGCTGCCCGCGCGCACCGCGGCAAAACGGCGTTTCATTTTTCGCGCCGGTCGCATGCGCGAGCTGAAGGTGTCGCCTGTAGGCCTTGCAGCGTCGGGACTGCTCGGCGCGGGCGGACTCCTGCGACTCGCCGCTGAGCCATTCGTCGCACGCGCGACTTCGGGCGTGGACGAGTCCGTCTGGGCGTTCGCCGCGCGCCGTCTTGGTGTGCAGGCCGCCGACAGGCTCGTATCGCCGGCAACGCTCGGCGTGTTTGCGGGAGACGCAAAGCGCCTCTCGATGACCTCCGCGTTTCCAAAAATGGCCGCGCTCGAACGCGAGCACGGTTCGCTCGTCCGCGGCATGATCGCGCGGCGCCGCGGCGCTCGCGCGCGGCTGACGTCGTTGCGGGACGGAATGCAGAGCCTTCCGCGTGCGCTCGCGGCAACCGGCGGCTTTGCAGTCCGTTGCAACGCAGACGTGCGCGCCATCGTGCGCACGCCGAGAGGCTGGAGCGTGGCCATGGAAGGCGACGGTACGCTGCTTGACGCGGACGCGATCGTGATAGCGGCAGAACCGTTCGCCGCCGCGCAACTGTTGCGCCCACTCGCACCATCTGCCGCGGATGCACTCGACGCGATCCCCTGCCCGCCCGTGACCGTCGGCGCGCTCGGCTACGCGGCTGAGGCGGCCGCGGCAATACCAGACGGCTTTGGCGTGCTCGTCTCGCGTGGCGAA
>JBOHTH010000175.1:0-10066 GCA_050733535.1 Gemmatimonadaceae bacterium
AGGAGCACGAAGATGAAGAAGACCAGCTGCGGAGGGAATTCGCCGGACGGCTGACGCCTGCCGGTGACCTGTCGCTGGATGGGCGCGAGTCCGGCCGAGTCCAACGGGAAATTGAAGACCGCGGCGAAATGCTGCGCGACGCGCTGTGTCATCAGCTCGATCGCGTCGCCGTAGTCGCGCCGCTGGAGTAGCGGCATCGCCTCGCTGCGGATGTCCCCGGCGTCCGCATCGGTGATGAAGCCTTCGCTTCCATGGCCCACCTGGACGCTTACCTGGCCCCGGCCATCGCTGCTCGTCTCCTTGGGGACGACGAGGATGACGACGCCGGCGTTGCGCGTCGCATCGCCGATCTTTGCCGCGGCACCGACCGTCCACTCGCGGCCGATGCGCAGCGCGATGTCACCAACGTCGCGGCCGCCGATATCGGCGAGCGTCACGACCGCGATCTCGCCGCCGGATTTCGCGCGCACTTCGTCGGCGAGCGCCTCTATGCGTGCCGCTTGTGCGGGCGGTATGACGTTGGCAAAATCGTTCACCATTCCGCGCGGCGGCGGAATCACGGGGACCGCGCCAGTCGCCTGCCATGCGCGGAGGGCGTGCGGGCTCGCGGCCATACCGGCGAACGCAACGAACGCGGCGATCCCCAGGGACCGCATCAGGAACCCGCACGGACGGCGCAGGATCAGCGTCTGAACCTCGTAATGAGAGCGAAAAAAGCCGCCTGGGCGGCGGCTCTGAATGATATCCGGTCGGGCGGGCCAACGGGAGACGAGCCCCGCCCACCAGCTATGGGTTCATCTTGTCGCCGTTCATTCTGGTCACGACCAGAATCGCCCCCCACGGCGCGCGGTCGCCGAACTGCACCGAGGACTCCGTCGACTGAAGGATCGAGATGAAATACACGTCGACGGGGTTGACGACCCACGCCGTACCAAGTGGCCGCCCGTCGACCACGAAGGTGAAACAGCGGCCATTGCGCGTGTTGATATAGCAGTCATTCTGCCTCACCGGCATTCTCACGCCGACGACCTGGAGCGCGCGCAGCATATTCTCGAAGCTCGAGAAGTCATTCCGATGGGCTTCGACTTCCGCCGGACCGTACGTCTTCCAGCCAAGCCGGGCGGCTTCAGCGTAGCTGCGATCATTGAACGATTTCGTCTTGACGGCCTTGACCTCGACCCCTGGGAGGACAACCCCGTCCGCAGGGACAACCAGATCCATGTCGAGCGTATCCGTTGCGGCGGCGTGAATGAGGTCGGTGGAGGACGGCTGCCACCCGATCTTCTTCACGGTGACCTTGAACGGCAGGCGGCTGTCCAGCGGGAGCGTGAAGTGGCCACGGTCGTCGCTCGTCACCTCGACGAGCTGCTTGTTGAGCGAGTCGACCACAGTGATGTTCGCACCGGGTACGACGGCCTGGCTGCCCTCAGCGCGGATGGTGCCCCGAATGAACTGCGCGGCCGCATCGTGCATGGGCAGAACGGAGAAAAGCGCGCACGCGATGAGGACTGGCGCCGAGCGGTTGTGCCGGACGCACAAGAGGCCACCGGGCGGGTTCGCCGCCGGCGGCCTCTTGTGTGTGCTGCGTGCGTCTGCTGCGGTCAATGCATGCACCCCAACATCTGGTGTGACTTACGGCGTGGTAGTGCGCGGTGGCTGCACGTCCGGATAAAATACCACGGCCGGGGTCGTATTCGTCGGCGTAGCCGCGGGCGAGCCCGCCACCGCCGCATCAAAAACGAATATTGAGAAGATGGAGCCCGGCTGGGTTACGCCGTAGATCGGGTCGACGTCAGTCGTTCCCGCAGTGCCGGCCTGAAGAGCGTAGCCGTGCGGGAGGCCGACCACCGTAGCCGTGCCCGGCACGGTCATGTGCGCAAAGACCGAGCTTGCCATGGTTGCCTGCGAAATGTAGGCGGACGGCGTAGTACTGGGGGCGACGTTAGCGACCGCGGGCGTGCCGAGAGCCGGCGGGAAGGTGTCCGCGGTAAAGTAGATATCAACCGCGCCCTGTACCGTCGCGAGGTTGAACACGCGGTACTGGATGCCCGCGGTCTGCGCCGGGAACGCGTCCGTGAGGATCACGAGCTTCTGGGTGTTGGCGCGGGCGCTGCCCACTTCCAGCAGCGTGTAGTACGTGCCGGCGGTGAACGTGTACGTGGTGTCGACCATCACCGTCGAGACAACGGCCGGATCAACGGCGTCCAAGTTGCTCGATGGCGCCGGGTCGAGGAAAATGCGAATGTGACGCGAGCCGGCCTGATATCCTTGGTAGTTACCCTCGCCAAGGCCGCGGAAAAGCACGTTGATGTACGGTGGCGAATACGCCACCTGATCGACGGCGCGGAAGTCCATGTCGAATGTGTCCGCCACCGCGTTGACATACCGTACATAGGCCAGCGGCGGGGGCGTGTGCGTAACGCCGGTGATGTCCTTGGCGCATGCGGAAACTGCGCATGCGATGATGGCTGCGAAAATGAGACGCTGGAATCGCATCTGGTTGGCTCCGGAATTCGAAGAAAAATGATGGTGGGGAATCATTAGCGGTGGATCGATGAATCAGTGCACTTGTCCTGGTTGAGTTGACGGGCCGCCCTGCGATCCGACCCCGGATCCTACGAGCCCGACACCCACGAGAAAAGCAACAGCCGCTCCGGTGATGACGGCAGCAACGATGACCGTCCTGGTCGAATTGAAACGGTGAACTTGGTAGCCCCTCGTCCCATCCTTCGCTATCGTCACTTTTTCTCCACTCCACTTGGACGACGATCCGCCAAGCACGTACACCTGCGATACTGCCATCGTGTATGAACTTGAGTTCTGTGCAATGACGGTGCCTTCCACCTTGTCCACTGTATTTCCGAGCATGCTTGAAACTTCGTCTCGTCCCTTGTCATTCAGGACCAACTGCACCCCTTCCGTCGCCGGCGCTGGACCCTCCTGCAGGGGCAGTGTTTCGTAGCACCCCTGCAGGAGCATTGCCATCGTCGACAGGAACGCGCCGGCGCAACGGAGTTGGCGTTTAGAAACCGTACGTCCCCTGCCCAGCGGAGCCCGGATTTCCGATGCCGCCCATGTTGTAGAATGGCTCCTGACGCGAATCCATTTCCTCGTTCGGCACCGGCCACATCGTCGGCATGCCGTACACCAAGTCACCCCACCCGCGTCCATCATGGTACCACGACGCGTAGTTCACATACGCCGTTTCCATGCGCTTTTCCCACTTCAGCGCTTCCATCATGGTCCCGCACGCCGTCGTATTGAACGCCGGCGGCTGCGGAACCTGCGGTACGCACCCCGCGCCGCCGGCGATCGGCGACGTGTTGTCGGTGACGCCGACCGGTGGCAATCCGTGGAGTGCACGCGACGTATTGATCAACACCGCCGCTGCTGCGTATGCACCGGTCCGGATGTCCCCTTCAGCCGCTAGCATGTCGTTCTCAGCCTTCGAGAACTGGACCACGGGTCCGACAACCTTCGCCTTGAAAACGGCGAGCCAGCGCTTGTGATCGTATTGCGACGTGCCGAACCCCGGGCCCGGGAAGTCACCTGAGGTCGGGCGGTTGGCGAAATAGCGGCCCGGAGTGAACGACGTGCCGCCAATCGGAGTATCAAGCTGCTGATCGGCACGGGTCGCGCCCTGCGGCAACCGCGTGTCCGGTGAATGAATCACGAGCTGTGACCCATCGCGAGTGCCAAACGGCGTAGCGATGAACCCAGCGTACACGCCAGAGGTATCACCCATTCCGAGGATCATGAGCGACATCTCATGCCAGCCATTGCTGGCGTACATCTGGCTGCAATCGTACGAGCAGCTCCAGCCGCCACCGACCGTAACGCGGATGTCGCCGGAGATTCCGGCCGTGGCGTCGGCGATGACATCCGCCCAGTTCACGGCCGCGCGTTCAGCCGGCGTGCGAGCGACGCCCGCGCGAAGCCGCGCTTTCCACGAGTGCATAAACGCCAGGTACTGCGCCAGCGTCATTGGGTTGCCGTTGATCCAGCTCGCCGGAAGGCCGCTGGGGAGGAACCCGGCCGGCCCCGTCGCGGTTGCAATCGCCGAGTCAATCTCGGCAAGCGCCGCCACCATGACGTCGTTGTAGCCGGAAAGCGGCGGAATGGAATCGGCCGGTATGACGTTCGTGACGATCGCCGCGGAATCGTACATCAGAGCGACGTTGCCGAGCGAAATGCCGTCTACAAACTGCGCAAAAGAGCGATCGGTCGCATCCTCGGCCGGCGAGCCAGTCGTCCCGTTGGCCTTGGTGATCGCGTCCAGCGCCAGCACCAGGTTGGCCGAATTGCGCGCCAGCTTCTGGAACCGGGAGAAGTCCGTGAAGTTCCCGGTGTCGCACTGGTTGCCGCGACCGTTGAGGATCGCATTCGGTGGCACCGCCGCGCGCACATTCATGCAGAAGTTCGCGACCGTGGCGAAGCCCTCGAGCGACATCATCTGCGACGCGGGCTCATCGTTGGTCGTGTTCCACGCATTGTTCATCTGCAGGTACAACCCGCCAATGAGACTCTCAACACCGGCGGGCGTGCCGTACGCGCGCGCCACGTCGGGGTTATTCCTGTCAACAACGTTGAGCACATTCCCAGTAGTGCACGCCGCCAAGAGCGCTGCGCACACCGCCGCGGAAGCTGCCCGGATATAGGTCTTATTCATCGTGGTTGAATCCTCGTGGGGGTAGTACCGGCCGCCCGCCGGTATGACGGACGGCCAGTACACTGGGTCAGAAGCTCGAGCTCAACTGGAACGTGACGCTGCGAACGTTCGGGAACCCGTAGTCGTCGATGGCGTTGAGCGCAGCCGAGCCACTCACGCCGTTCGCCGTGCCGCCCGTCTCCGGATCGTAGCCCTTGTACTTGGTCCACGTATACAGGTTTCGGCCGATCAACGACACAGTCCAGTCGCCCTGCCCCGCAATCTTGCCGATCCGGTAGCCGAGGCTCACTTCGCGGATCTTCACATAGGAACCGTTCTCAACCGTGCGGGAGTTCGTGTTCAGCACGTCGTACAGACCGCCGACGCCAGCATTGTCCGGCTTGCCGGCGCGGAAGTAGTAGCCGAGCGGTTTGGCGAGCCCAACGGTTGCGTTCGCCTGGTTCTCCTCGCCGTTCATGAAGTCGCCGAACGACCACGCGCGGCCGACATCCCACACGCTGTTGCCCTTGACGGCGTCGAGCAGCGCGTACGCAGTGAACTTCTTGAACGTGAAGCTCTGCGCCACTGAGTAGCGGAAGTCCGGAAGCGAGCTGCCGATCGACTGGTCCACGATCGCATTACCAGCCGAGTCGCGGAGTACGATGGGGTTGCCCCAGCTCTCTGTCACGCCGAACGGCGCCGTCGCCGTTCCGTTCACCGCCATCCACATGTTCTTCGTGATGCCGTCGGTCAGAGCCGCGCCGCCGGTCCACACGATGAGACCTTCATTGTTCTTCTGGAAGTTGCTGCCGGCACCGCCGCACTGGCTCTGGAACGCCGTGGGCAGCTGCGAGCAGTTCTCCACGAACTGGCGTCCGTAAATCGCGCCGTACGGAACGTTCGGCGCCACATAGTACATGGCCCCCGCGCCGCTCTCGCCGCCGCTGTAATAGAACGGTGCGATGCCCGCCGCGATGCCCGTGATCTGGCTCTTCGTCTGGTCGAAGTTGAAACGCGCCGAATACTGCAGGTCGCGCTTCTCGATGAGCGGAACGTTAAGCGACACTTCCCACGTCGAGTTCTGCAACTGGCCAGCGTTCTTCCACTGGTTCGCGAAGCCCGACGCCGCCGGCGGCGGAACCTGCAGGAGCTCACCCGACACGATGCCCAGTGCGTGCGTCACCGTGAGGCCGTACTTGTGCAGGATCTCCGCGTCGAAGCCCAACTCCACTTCCTGCGAGAGCTCAGGACGCAGGTTGATGTTGCCGAGCGTGTTCGCGCTCACCGCTCCGTTGCTGACGGAGAACGTCTGATACTGCTGCGCGAAGCTCGGGCGGTTGCCGGCCTGGCCAACGGCCGCACGGAGCTTGAAGTCGTTGATCGTGTTCTTGAAGGGCCAGAACGGCTCCTCCGACGCGCGCCACGCAAACGAACCGCGGCCGTAGTTGGCCCACTGGTTTGCCGACCCGAACAGCGACGAACCGTCGCGACGGATCTGCGTGTTGAGGATGTACCGCTCCTTGTACTCGAGGTCCACGCCCGCGAACATGCCGATCTGACGGACCGACGTGACCTGGGACTTAAGCTGGTTTGAGCTCGACGGGATGATGTCGCTCGCCGTGAACAGCCCCGGTACCACGAGTCCAGCCCTACCATCCAGTTCGTTAGAGTTGTTGTCCTGCGCCTCGTACAGCCCGCGGACGGTAAACCGCACGTTCAGGTCGCGGTTGATGTCCTTGCGCGCCGTCCAGTTCATGGCGGCGTTGTACGACTGGTTGAACGTGTTTCCGAACGAGATATAGCCGAGATAGGACGTTCCCGAGTTGTCGGTGTCGCGGGTCCCGGCGTCGAACTGTTCGTTGTCCACGCCGTTCGTGCGGTCGTAACCGATGGAGAAGTCGCCATCCAGCCACGAAAGAGGCTGCCAGCGGGCCTGCACGTTGCCCTGGAACCGGTCGTTCTGGCCACGCTGCGGGTCCGACTGAATGCTGTACAGCGGGTTCCCGTTCTGGTCACCCTGCACCTGCGCGTTGGACCGCACGAACAGGCGTCCGAGGTTGTCGGTGCGCAGCAGGTCGGCATACGCCGGCTGGCGGGTCAGCGAGAAGAACGCGCCACCGTTGTTGTCCTGCGCGACGCGCGCATAGTACGCACGGACGGACAGCGTCCAGTTGCCGCCGAGCGTGTTGTCGACGTTCAGGCGGAGCGAGTTGCGCCGATAGCCATCGAGCAACCGGATCGACCCTTCCTGACGAAGCGAACCAATCGAGGAGAAGAAATTCGCCCGGCCGAACTTGCCCGTCATGTCGACGTTGATATCGGTCCACGGGCCGTTCGTCACGCTCTGACCAACGGGATCGAACGTCGTCGGCCACTGGTTCGTCTGATACAGGCCGCGGAGCTTCACCGGGCCAACGTTGGTCGAAATGCCGGCGTCGTTCGTGAACTGCGGCGGGCTCAGTGCGGACGTGCTGCCGCCCTGATTGATCGCCAGTGTCTCGGCGTAGATATCCACCGACTGCGAGCACGCTGGCTGGCCGGCGACGGCGATGCAGAAGCGCGTGTTCGTCGGATCCATCATCATCGTGGTCGTCGGGGCAAGCGCGATGTGGTGCTCGATGTCGCTCGCGCCGAACTCGGCACGGGTGTTGAAGCGAACGCCCTCACCCGTCGAGTGACCGCTCTTGGTCGTGACCGAGATCACGCCGTAACCGGCGCGCGACCCGTAGAGCGAGGCCGCAGCCGCGCCCTTGACGACTTCGATGTTCTCGATGTCGTTCGGGTTGATGTCGGAGAGCGAGGCGCTGGCGATCTGCTCAACGCCGTCAACGATGAAGAGCGGCGACTGCTGCCGGCCCGACGCGTCGATCGACTGCGGGCCACGAAGCACGATGGACGGCGTCGAACCCGGGCGGCCAGAGGCCGACACGATGTTCGCACCCGTCACCTTGCCCTGCAGCTCGGCAAGCGGGTTGGAGTTCGGCACCGGCATGTCAGCTTCGCTGATCTGCGCGACGACGAACGGCAGCTTCTTCTGCTCCGTTCCAGCCGTCACACCGGTGATGACCACCTGGCTCAGCTTGTTGATGTCAGGCGACAGCGAGAAGTTCTGCGATGATGCACCAGCCGTCACCGTGATGGTCCGCGTCTGCGGCGTATAGCCGATGGCACGGACGCGAAGCACTACCGACTGTCCGCTGACGCGAGCGCCAGGGATGGTGATCGTGAACTGGCCTGCGGTATTCGACCCAACCGAAACGTTGAGCGCGTCGATCGTGACATTCGCGCCGACGAGCGGCACCGAATTGTCGTCCGTGATCTTGCCGGTGATCGATGCGCCCTGGGCGAATACCATCGCCGGAATACCGACGCTGGCCAGTACAACGGTCAGCCACCTACGCAACCGAGTACTCTGTGGCATCTCTTTCCCTCAACTGAAGGTGAAGGGGTGGGGACTACTGCTGCGAGCACAAGTACGACTGGACAAACGGAACGGAACCGTGACCTGAGATCCGCTCCCTGTTGATCAATACTCAGGGAAGGTGCTCCGTGTCACAATTTCTTGACGCCCTATTCTCCTACATTGGACGCAATCGCGCAACCCCCGGCCCGGCACCCCTGCCGGAGCCCAGCATTCGCGTCCCTTTCGGGGGAGACGACTACCGCGCCGCCAAGGGCACCCAACCCATGGCGCGCTACATTATATAGAAGCAAGCTTCCCCGCCCCGGACCCGCCTCCCAGCAATCCGCATGCTCGCCCTCCTCCTCGCCACGCTCCTCTCCGCCGCCCAATCGACCCAACCGGCCGATTCCATCACCCGCGCCGCTGACCATGGGCGAATCCTCGGCAACGAGTCGGTGCCCACCTGGTTCATCATGGTGAGTGATTTCCAGTGCCCGTTCTGCAAGGCGTGGCATGACTCGACCTACGCGATGATCAAGAAGAACTACGTCGACACCGGCAAGCTCCGCATGGCGTTCATCAATTTTCCGCTCCACGCGAACTCCGTCGCCGCCGCCCGAACCGCCATGTGCGCCTCCGCACAGGGAAAGTTCTGGGGAACCCACGATCGCATCTTCGACGCGCAGAACAAGTGGAAGAGCCTCAAGAATCCCCGGCCATTCCTCGACGCGCTCGCGGTCGCATCCGGCGCCGACCCTGCGAAACTCAAGAGCTGCGAAGACGGCGGTCACGTCGACGCGCTCATCGCCGCGGACCAGGAGCGCTTCCAGCGCGTCGGCGTCACGGGAACGCCAACGTTCTACATCGGCCGCGCGACCATGGTCGGCGCGCTCCCGCCAAGCGACTTCCGCCACGTGATCGACTCGGTGCTCGCCGCGGGCGCCAAGGGCAAATAGCCCCGCAGCCTCCGGGCCCGACAACGCATGAACTTCCTCGTGCGAATTCCCTATGCAGCCGCCGGGCTCGCCGCGCGCGTCGCCGCGGAGTTCGCGCCCAGCGGCCCGGGCAAATTGCGCACGTCGCTGCGCGCGCGCCGCGGAATACGCGCCCGGTTTGCCGAGTGGGGGTCGCACGGGCGCGACCCGGCCCGGCCTCTCGTCTGGCTGCACGCGCCGTCCGTTGGCGAAGGGCTGCAGGCGCGCCCGGTCATCGCGTACCTCCGCGAGCGCAGGCCCGAACTGCAGATCGCGTACACGTTCTTTTCGCCGAGCGCTGAACGATTCGCGCGCACGGTCGGTGCGGATTTCTGCGACTATCTCCCGTTCGATACCGCCGCCGACGCCAGCGCCGCGATCGACGCGCTGCGCCCCTCCGCGCTCGTCTTCAGCAAGCTCGATGTCTGGCCGGTCCTCGCGGAGGTCGCGTCGGCGCGCGGCACGCCGCTTGGCCTCATCTCAGCGACGCTCGCCGCGGAATCCGGGAGGCGCTCGAGACTCGGCACGCTCCTGCTCCGCGACGCATACGCCGCACTCGACGCGATCGGCGCGATCTCGCCGGACGACGGCGCGCGACTGCAGAAACTCGGCGTGCGCGCGGATCGCATCTCTGTCACAGGCGACGCGCGATACGACGAGGCGTGGGCCCGCGCGAAGGCAGCCGCCGCGAACGCGCTGCTCGCACCGCTCGTGAGCGAGCGTCCGACACTCGTCGCCGGCTCAACCTGGCCCGCCGACGAGGCGCCGCTGCTCACCGCATGGCGCGCCGTGCGCGAGCGGGCGCCGGCCGCACGGCTGGTGATCGCGCCGCACGAACCCACGCCCGCGCATCTCGAGCCAATCTCGCGCTGGGCGGCCGGTTGCGGACTGCGCTGTGCGACGGTCGGCGATCCGGCGGCCAGTGCTGCCGATGTCGTGCTCGTCGACCGCGTCGGTGTGCTCTGCGATCTCTACGCGCTGGCCGACATCGCGTACGTCGGCGGCTGGTTCCATTCGGCCGGGTTGCACTCGGTGATCGAG
>JBOHTH010000176.1:0-1723 GCA_050733535.1 Gemmatimonadaceae bacterium
GGCCAGTACTTTGTGGAAGCGTTCGCCAAGGACGGCGCCGACGCGGACAAGGACGGCCGCGTCTCGCTGCTCGAGGCGTTCCGCTATGCTGCGCTCGAGACGAAGCGGTTCTACGACAACGCGAGTCTCCTGCAGACCGAGCACCCCCAGCTTGCCGACGGCGGTGCGAAAGAGGGGACGGGCGATCCGACTGGGCGCACCGGCGACGGCGCGCTCGCGCGCCGCTTCTTCATGGACGCGGGGAAGGCGACGACGCTTGCGGCTGCGAACGATCCGAAGCTTTCGGCGCTGTATGGCGAGCAGTACGCCCTGCAGGAAAAGATCGACCAGATCCGGGCGAAGCAGGGGCAGATGACCGCGGACGCGTACGACACGGCGCTCGAACCGCTCCTGATTTCGCTCGCGCGCAAGTCGCGGGAGATCCGCACGCTCGAGGGACACCAATGATCGCGCGCGCGCTCGCCGCGACGTGGATGCTGCTGCTCTGTGTGCCGGTGCTTGGCGCGCAGACCGTCGCGTCTGTGCGCGAGCTCGAGCGGACCGGACATTACGAGGAAGCCGAGGCTGCCGCGCGGAAGGGCGCGGCGGGTGCCACCGGCGCGGCGATGCTCAACACGCTCGGCGAAGTGCTGCGCGACCGCGGGAAACTCGCCGCCGCCGAGAGTGCGTTCGTGCGCGCCTCCGCGTCGCATGCGCCGGACAGCCTTACGGCGCTCGTTAACGTCGCCCGGCTGCACTTCGACCGCGGAGAGCGCGAGCGCGCGATGAAGGAGTTCGACCGGTTCATCGATATCTACAACGGCAGTGCGGGCGTACTCACGAGCGAGGAGATGACGGCCGTCGGCGTCGCATGCCGATATCTCGGCCTCGACAATCCCGAGCTCTTCAAGGACGCGCTCAAAGCGTTCGACCGTGCGATCGCGATCGACGCCAACAACAACGACGCAAAGATCGACGAAGGCAACATGCTCCTCGACAAGTACAACAGTGCGGATGCGCAGACCGAGTTCGCCGAGGTCCTTTCGACGGACTCCACCGATCCCCGGGCGCTGCTCGGCGAGGCCAAGCGGCGGATCTTCGATTCAGAATCCGGCGCCGACTCGCTGCTCGCCCGGGCGCTCACGATCAACCCGAACTTCGTCGAGGCGCGGGCCCAGCGCGCGCAGGAGCTGATGGAGATCGAGGAGTACGCGCTGGCAGAGAAAGAGGCGGAGCGCGCGCTCGCCGTGAATCCGGCGTCGTCGGACGCGCTGGCGGTGCTCGCTGCGGTGCGCTACGTGACCGGCGACATCAAGGGATTTGACGCGGCACGGCGGCGCGCGTTCGCGCTTAACCCGTCCAACTCGGCGTTCTACGTGACGATGTCTACCGCGGCGAGCCGCATCCGCCTCTATGCCGTGGCCGACTCGTTCGCGCTGATGGGGATCGGCGTGGATCCAAAGAGCTGGGATGCGTACGGGCTCGCGGGGATGAACCAGCTGCGGCTCGGACAGATCGCGGAGGGGCGCAAAAGTCTCGAGGCGTCGTTCGCGGGCGACCCGTACAACATCTGGGTCAAGAACACCCTGGACCTGCTCGACACGTTCAAGAACTACGACGACACGACCGCCGGAAAATTCAACACAATGATCGAGAAGGACGAGGCGCCGATCCTTTCGATCTATCTGCGCGATTTGGCCGAGCGCGCGTACGCGACGTTTCAGCAGCACTATCAGTTCACGCC
>JBOHTH010000177.1:0-16030 GCA_050733535.1 Gemmatimonadaceae bacterium
CGAGCAATGCGCTCCGCACGTCCGACGCCGCGACGCCGGCGCGCGCCGGCGTCGCCATCGCGCGCAGACGTTCGGCCGCCGTGACGGGCGCGCGCACGGGACGCGGACGCCTGATGACGAACGCCAGCAGGGCCACGAGCGGCGCGGCGAGCAGCAGCCACCGCACGAACGCGAAATCGCCGAGCGCGCGCGGCGTGTCATCGCCCAGTGACGCGCGCAGCGCCAGCGGCTGCTCCGGCGGCTGCGACGGCACGGCCGAATCCGCCGCGACGACGTCACCCTGCGCGACCTGCACGGCCAAGGGAGCTGTCGACGTTTCCTCGTAGCGTTTCGACAGCGGATTGAAATACGTGAAACGAATCGGCGGGACCCGCAGGTTGCCGCTGATACGCGGCGTGACGAGCCAGTCGAACTCCTTGCTCCCGCGCAGCGCGGACGGCGTGGAATCCAGATTCACCCGTTCGTCCGCGGCAACGACGTTCGCCCACGGGATAGTCAGCGCGGGCCTCGGAAGCAGCGTGACGTTTCCCGTACCTTCCACGCGCAGGGTGACCACGAGCGGGTCGCCGGCGCGGTCCCGCGCAGTATCCACATGGGCGCGCGCGCTCCACACGCCGACCGCGCCCGCCCATGCCGCCGGCCGCCCCTGCGCGGGCGGATCAATCGCGACGAGCGTGACCTGCTCCGATCGCAGCGAGAACGACTCTTCGCGGCTGAAAAAGCTCTGCCCCTGCGGCAGCGTGTACGCGAGGCGTGCGGACGCAATCGTGTACCGCCCCGGCGTGAGCGGAAAGAGCGCGCGGCGAAAGACATGCACTTCGTACGACCGTCCGTCGCGCGTGACCGAGATCGAGCCCGTCGCGTCGGGCAAGTCGTACGCCAGCATCGCGCGCGACTCCGGCGGGATGAACTCCGGATTTCGGCGCAGGCGGCCGCGCGTGTCGGGATCGAGAAAAACACCGAGTTCGTACGTGGCCTGCTGCCCGACGTAGACGGTGTCAGGCGACACCAGCGCGTGGAATTCCACGCCGCCGTTGTGGTCGAGGCGCGAGCGCGTGACGACGTCCGGCAACGGCCCCTGCGCCGCCGCCTGGAAAAACATCAGCACCGGAAGAACGATCACCGCTCCCCGGCCTCGCGCGCTGCCGTCACCAGTCCTTCCCGCCGGGCGGCCGGTCCTGCTTGGCGCCGCGCAGGCGCTTTGCCTGCGTCTCGCGCTCGTCGCGCGAGGCGGCCGCCAGCAGCTGCTCCGCCTGCTGCCGCGACATCGACTTGCTCTCGTCGCTCTGGCTTCGCTGCTGTTCCTGCGGCTGACTGTTGTTGTCGTTGTTCGAGCCGCCGCCGCCTTTCTGCTGCTTCTGGAGCCGCATGGCAAGCTCGTAGTTCCACTTCGCGTCGGCGTCGGCTGGTGATTGACGGAGGAGGGTGCGATACGCCGAGATCGCCGCGCCGAACGCGCGCGGATCGGGCGCCTCTTGGCGCATCCCGCGCTTCAGCTGTGCAAGTCCGAGATTGTACAGCGCGCGTTCGCGCAGCGAAGCGTCCGGAACGGACGCCACGCGTTCGAGCGCCTCGGCCGCGGCATCGAGCGAGTCCGCGGCCAGCATTGCCGTGCCGTAGTTATAAAGCGTCGACGGATGCTTGTCCCCACCCGCGAGCTGGTCCTTCCATCGTTGCGCGGCGCGCTCGTACAGGCCGGCCTTGTACAGCTCCATCGGATCGATCGTCGACTGCGCCCGGGCCGTGCCGCCGAGCACGGTGAGCAGCGCGACCGGCACGGCAAAGCGCAGCTTGCGGCGGAGATCTTCGAAGCGGCCGCCGTCCGCGAACCATGAGTCCATGAGTAATAGTATGAGCGCGGGGAGGAGGAACCACGTGGTGCGGAGGGGGCGCGACAGCCCTTCGGCGACATCGCGCTGCTTGGCGTCCAGCCGCGCGAGCGCGTTGTGGATGCGCGCGCCCTTGTCCGTTTCTGATGCCGCGATGAACTCGCCGCCGGCCGCCGCGGCGACCTCGCGGAGCAGCGTGGGGTCGTACTTGGTGATCACGACCTGGCCGGCTTCATCCACTTTTTTCGTGATGCCGATGGCCGACTTGATCGGGATCGTCGCGCCGCCCTCGGTGCCGAAGCCGACGGTCACGACGTCAATATTCGCATCGCGCGCGGTGCGTGCGGCGGCGAGGGTCTCGGCACGGTCATCGAACGCCTCGCCGTCGCTGAGGATCACGAGCGCACGCCCCGCCGCGCCACGCGCGGCGCGCAGGAGCTCGACGCCCTGCGTGATCGTCGGGGCCATGGCGGTTCCGGCCTGGCCGACTATAGATGGATCGAGGTTGTCGAGGAACAGATCAATCGCGCCGTCGTCGTTGGTCAGCGGAGAGAGGATGTAGCTGCGGCCGGCGAACGCGAGCAGCGCGACGCGGTCGCCCGGTGAGGACGCGCGAAAGCGGCGGACCTCCTGTTTCATGCGCTCGAGGCGGCTCGGCCGCTCGTCCTGCGCGAGCATCGACAGCGATGCGTCCATCGCGAGCACAACATCGATCCCCTCGGAGCGGACGACGTTCGTCGCCGTGCCCCAGCGGGGGCCGGCGAAGGCGAGCGCCGCGAGTCCGACCGCGGCGGACACGCGCACCGCGCGCGCGACCGGCGCACGCCGCACGCCCTGCGGCGCGAGCCGCTCGATCGCGGCCTCCACGCCGAGCTGGGAGAGGCGCGCGACGCGCCTCCGGTGCCACACGCGGAACACATACGCCGACAGCAGCGGCAGGATTACCGCCGCGACCGCCGCCCATGGGAGGTCGAACCGGAAGTTCATCGCGCGCTCACGGCAGCGGCCCGCGCAGGGCGAGCACGGCGAGTTCGACGAGCAGCGCGAGGAGCGCGCCGCCGAGCGGCCAGCGGTAGAGCTCGCGGTACCGAAGATAGCGCTTGGCGTGGATCGGCGAGCGCTCGAGGGCGTCGATCTGTGAATAAATGCGCTGGAGCGCCTGGCCGTCCTTCGCGCGGAAGTAGCGTCCGCCGGTTGTCTGCGCAATGAACTCGAGGAGCGGCTCATCGAGTTCCACGGCGCGCGTTTCGTACCGCAGGCCGAAGACGCCGCGGCCGACGGGGACGGGAGCCATCCCCTCGGTCCCGATGCCGATGGTGTACACGCGCACGCCAAGCGCGGCTGCGGCCTTCGCAGCGGTGCGCGGATCGATCGTGCCGCGGTTGTTCACGCCGTCGGTCAGCAGGATGACGACCTTCGAGCGGCCGGTCGCGTCCTGCAGGCGGTTTACCGACGTGGCGATCGCGGTGCCGATCGCGGTCCCGTCTTCGAGCTGGCCCGGCTGGAGATTGTCCACTGCGGCGAGCAGCACGGGATAGTCCAGCGTGAGCGGCACTTGCGTGAGCGCCTCTCCCGAAAACGAGACGAGGCCGATCTCGTCGTCGCTCCGCCCGGAGATGAACTGCTTCATCTTGTCCTTCGCCACTTCGACGCGATTCTGCGGCTGGAAATCCTCGGCGAGCATCGAGCTCGAGAGGTCAATCGTCATGATGATGCTGATCCCCTCGCCGCTCACCTGCTCCACGCGCGCGCCGGTGCGCGGGCGCGCGAGCGCGACGCAGGTCAGCACCATGGCCGCGATACGGCACGTCAGCAGGATGCGCGCGGTCCACTTCCCGCGCGACGGCCCGCGCTGAAGCACGTCGACGCGCGAGAAGACAATCGCCGCGGGATGCCGGCGGCGGCGCCACCAGAGCCAGACGACGGGGAGCAGCAGGAGCGCAAGCCACACCGGCTCGCCGAAATCCAGCGCGAGGAGCCCGCTCACCGGCGCCGTCCCCGCTGCGGGCGCCGCGCCATCGCGCGAATGCGCGCCTCGTAGGCCTGCTGGATGTCGTGCACGATTGCGCGCGACTCGCGGCCGAGCGTGACGGCCTCGTCCGCCGTCACGGCGCTGCGGGCAAAGCGGAGCGACGACTCGCGTTCGAGCAGCGCGGTGACGCGGCCGGGAAGCACGGGCAGCTCGGAATCGGCGAGCGCCGCGCCGAACTCGTGCGGCGTCAGCGAGTCGTGCACGTCGGGAAACCGCCGGGAGATATAGCCGCGGAGCACGTCGACGCTCGCAATGACGTGACGCCCCGGCTCACCTGCGGCGGGCAGGGCGAGGGCGTCGAGCGCGGCGAATGAAGACACCGCCTCCGCGAACGGTTCCGCGCGCGGCGGCAGGCGCGTGGCGCGCAGCCTGCGGCGACGCCGCCAATACCACGCGAGCGCCGCGAGGAGGAGCGTCCCGAGCAGCACGAACTTCCAGAGCACGCCAGGCGGCGCGATCGGCGCGCGCGCGTCCTTCGGCAGGCGCTGCGCGCTGTCGGGCGGCAGCAGCGACCGCACGGTCACCGCGGGGAGCGTCACGGCGTACGGCTGCGCCGCGCCGCCCTCGTCGATCGTCACGTTTCCAAAATGCGGCGTGCGCGGCCCGACGTCCCACGCCACGAGGCGGTAAACGGCGGTGCGGTCGATAAGCTCGTCATCGCCTGCGTCCTCGATCGCGCGGGGATCGACCGCCTCGATCGCGTCGGCGGTATCGGGCACGGATGGGAAACGGATGACAGCGAACTTCGGCGCGCGCACGCGGATGCGCACCGAGAACGGCTGTCCGACAGTGACGGTCTCAGGCACGATGCTCGCACTGACGATCGCGGCGCGCTCGACCTTGCCCTGCGCGTGCGCCACGCCTGGCATCGCGCACATGGCGCCCGCCGCGAGGGCGAGCCCGAGCACGGCGAAACCGCAGGCGCGCGCCGTCCGCGGGCGCGTTGTCCCGCTCACCGCCGCCTCGCCTTGCGACCGCGCGTCTCGCGCGTGTTGAAGAAGCGCAGGAGCGGCTCAGCGACGCCGATCTCAGTGCGCACGAGAACCTCGTCGATCCCGAGGCGCCGCAGGAGGCGCTGTCGCTCCGTGCGCTCCTCTCCGAGTTCGCGCTCGTACCGCGCGCGCACCGCGGCCGCGTTCGTGTCGATCTCCACGAACCCGCCGGTTTCGGGGTCGACAAGGCGCACAACGCCGAGCGCCGGCAGCGACCGTTCCCCGGGATCGTCGAGCACGACCGCGACGAGATCGTGCCGCTGCGAGAGCAGCTTGAGCGGACGATCGAGCCCGGCCGAGACGAAGTCGGAGATGACAAACACGAGCGCGTGGTGCGTGAGGACGCGCGCGGCGTAGTCGAGCGCGAGCACGAGATTCGTGCCGCGTGACGTCGTCGGCCATGCGAGCACGTCGCGCACGAGGCGCAGCGCGTGGCGCCGCCCCTTCTTGGGCGGAACGACGTGCTCGATGCGATCGGAGCAGAGGATCAGGCCGACGCGGTCGTTGTTGCGCGTCGCGGTCAGCGCCAGCACCGCCGCGAGCTCGGCCTCCATCGCTTGCTTGTCGCGCTCCCCGGTGCCGAAGCGGCTCGAACCCGAGCAGTCGACGATCAGCATCACCGTGAGCTCGCGCTCCTCCACGTACCGCTTGACGAACAGGCGGTGCATGCGCGCGCTGACGTTCCAGTCAATCGTGCGCACTTCGTCGCCGGCCTGATACTCGCGCACCTCGGAGAACTCCATGCCCTGCCCCTTGAACACGGAGTGGTACTCGCCGACGAAACGCGAGTTCACGAGCCCGCGCGTGCGCAGTTCGATGCGCTTGACCTGCCGGAGAATTTCCTGCGAAATCGCGCCGCGTTCAGTCATGCCGCCCTTCCATTTCCGCGCTCCGCGCCGAGTTTGTGTGATCGCTCTACGGCGACGGGACGGCGTCCAGCACACGCCGGACCACCTCGTCGCTCGTCACGCTCTCGGCCTCGGCCTCGTACGTGAGCAGCACCCGGTGGCGCAGAACGTCCGGCGCCATCGCCTTCACGTCGTCAGGCGAGACGAAGTCGCGGCCGCGCAGGAAAGCGTGCGCGCGCGACGACTGCGCGAGCGCGATCGTCGCGCGCGGGCTCGCGCCGAACTCGATCAGCGACGTGAGGTCGGTGAGCTTGTAGTCGCCCGGGGTGCGCGTCGCGGCGACGAGGTCCACGATGTAGTCGACGATCCGTGCGTCGAGAAAGAGCTCCGCGATGCGCGCCCGCGCCGCCATGATCGCCTGCGGCGTCGCGACCGCCTCGACGGCAATCGCCGCACCGCCGGCCATGCGGCGCATGATCTCCTTTTCTTCGTCACGCGACGGGTAGCCGACGTGCAGCTTGAGCATGAAGCGGTCGACCTGCGCCTCGGGGAGCGGATATGTCCCCTCCTGCTCGATCGGGTTCTGCGTCGCGAGCACGAGAAACGGCTCCTCGAGCTTGAAGCTCGTGCCGCCGATCGTGACCTGCTTCTCCTGCATCGCCTCGAGCAGCGCCGCCTGCACCTTTGCCGGCGCGCGGTTGATCTCGTCGGCGAGGACGATGTTCGCGAAAATCGGCCCCTGCTTCACCGAGAACTTTCCGGTGGACTGGTCGTAGATCTGCGTCCCGACGACGTCGGCCGGGAGCAGGTCGGGAGTGAACTGGATGCGGCTGAACGACGTATGAACTGTCTCGGCGAGCGTCCGCACCGTGAGCGTCTTGGCCAGTCCCGGAACGCCCTCGAGCAGGACGTGCCCGCCGGTCAGGAGCGAGATGATCAGGCGCTCGACCATCGTGTCCTGTCCGACGACGCGCTTGGCGACTTGATCGAGGACGCCCTGGATCAGGGTGTGGTCGAGTTCGTGCTGATCGATGGCTGGCATTACTACCGGGTTCGGAGTGCGGAAGTGGAATGCGGGAAGCGGAACTGTATTGCGCTGCGGACTGCGGACTGTTGTCTCCTACCCCGTACCCTTTGCTACGGCCTCCAGCAACTTTCGTTCACGGCTGGTAAGCGGACGAGCCGAACCGGACGGCAGCGAGCCGAGTTCCAGCGGGCCGAACTTCGTACGGACGAGGCGCAGGACTTCGAGGCCGAGCACTTCGCACAGGCGGCGCACTTCGCGATTTTTCCCTTCGCTGATCGAAATCGTGAGCTCCCACAGGCGATCGCCGATCGGATGCGCTTCGATGTGGTCAGGCTTCACGAACCCATCTTCCAGCTCGACACCCTTCTTTGCCGATACGACAGCGTTCGGCGCGTTGCCCCGAACGGTCGCGACGTACGTGCGTTCCACGCCCGTGCTCGGGTGCGTGAGCGCATGCGCGGCGTCGCCATCCGTCGTGAGGATCAGCAGACCTTCGGTCATGTAATCGAGGCGACCAACGTACGTGAGCCCCGGCGTCGGGGGCACCAGACCAAAGACAGTTTCGCGTCCTTCCGGGTCACTCTTGGTGGTAAGCACGCCCGTGGGCTTGTTGAGGATCATCCATACGGCGGCCGCGGGCGCGGATACCCTCTGGCCGTCCACCGTGATGCTGTCCGCCGTTGGATTCACGGTCTGTCCCGTGCGCGCGACGACGCCGTTGACCTTCACGCGACCCGCGGCGACGAGTTCCTCCGCCTTCCGGCGCGACGCGACGCCCGCGCGGGCGAGCGCGCGGTGAATCCGCATTCCGGCGGCCTTCACGCTGGTGTCACAGCGGCTGCGGTTCCCTGCGCAGCGCGATCGCGAGTTCGTCCACGCGCGGCAGCTCTTCGAGGTGCCGCAGGGCGAAGTGTTCGAGGAAGAGCGGCGTCGTGCCGTACAGCAGCGGCCGGCCGAGCCCCTCGCCGCGGGCCACGACGTCCACCAGCCCGCGCTCGAGCAGCGATTTGAGGATCGCGCCCGCGTCCACGCCGCGGATGTCCGCGACTTCCGCGCGGCCGATCGGCTGGCGATACGCGATAATGGCGAGCGTCTCGAGCGCGGCGCCCGAGAGGCGCTGCGGACGCACCGCCATGCGCGCGCGCTCGATCGCCTCCGTGAACTCGGGGCGCGTGAGGATCTGCCACCCTCCGCCCTGCTCCACCAGTTCGACGCCATGTCCGCCGTCGGCGTCGAACAGTTCCTTCAGTTCGTCCAGCGCGGCGCGCACGTCCTTCGCCGACGCGTCGGCGTCGAGCGCCGCGAGTTCCTCGACCGGAATCGGCCGGGGACTCGCAAAGAGCGCGGCTTCAAGCAGCTTCGCCAGCGAGTTCACGCGAGATCTCCACGTCGGCAAAAGGTTTAGGCTGCACGAGCGACAGTTCGTTGCGCCGTGCGAGTTCGAGCAGCGCGAGCAGCGCGGAGAGCACTTCCCACGGCTCGGCGTTCACGCGCACCACGTCGCGCCACCGGGCGCGCTGCCGCAGCGCGAGCACGGCGCGGATCGTGACGATCGCGCCATCCACGTCGAGCGCGCGCGGCACCACGTCGTGCAGGGCCGGCTTGCGCGCGGCGCGGAGCACGCGATCCACCGCGACGAGCAGCTCGGCCAGCGAGAGTGCGAGCGGCGCCTGCGGCGGCGCGGTGAGCTCCTGCGAGTAGGTGCGCGCGAAGCGATTGCGGCGATCCTCGCCGAGGCGCTCGAGCACGTACACGACCTCGCGCATCTGCTGGTACTCGAGCAGCCGGCGCACGAGCTCCGCGCGCGGATCTTCCCACGCGTCATCGCCTTCGTGGCGCGGGAGCAGCATATGCGCCTTGATGCGCAGGAGCCGTGCGGCCATCTCGAGATATTCCGCGGCGTCGTTGAGCGCGAGGTTGCGCATGCGCACGAGAAACTGCTCGCACACCCGCGCGATCGGGATATCGTAGATATCAATTTTCTCGTCGCGGATCAGCGAGAGAAGAAGGTCCAGCGGCCCGTTGAAATGCGCGAGCTCGACGACGAAGCTCCCCTCGTACGCGCCCGCGTCCGGCGCCGCGGTCACGTGGTCCATGGGCTCGCGAGGACGAAGGGATGGACGACACCGACCGCGATGTTCTGGAGAAAGGTCACGGGCTGCATCAGCCAGTTGATCGTCGCACCGTTGCCGAGCCAGAGCAGCGCGATCAGCAGCAGAATGCCGTACTTCCCGAAGCGCTGGTATTGCCACGCCAGCTTCGGCGGCAGAAGGTGCTTGAGCACATGCGACCCGTCGAGCGGCGGAATCGGGATCAGGTTGAACCCCGCCAGCAGAAGGTTGATCACGACGCCGTACAGGAACATCAGCTGCAGCAGCGCCAGCGCGGAGGCGGCGCCCGAGACCGCGCGTCCGACTAGGCCAAGCGGGATGATGAGCAGCGTGAGGATGACCGCGAGCGCGAGATTGGTCACGACGCCCGCGAGCGAGACGATGATGTCGCCCCTCCGGTAGTTGCGATAATTGCGCGGATCAACGGGCACCGGCTTCGCGCCGCCGAACGCGACGCCGATCGTGAGAAAGGTGATCACCGGCATGATGAGCGTCATGACCGGATCGATGTGCTTGAGCGGATTCCACGTGAGCCGGCCGAGCGACTGCGCAGTGTTGTCGCCCTGGCGGAGTGCCGCGTAGCCGTGCGCGTATTCGTGCGCAACCATTGAGAAGAGCAGAACCGGTGCGACGAGTACAAACAGCTCGAGCTTGCTCAAATGTCGGTCGGGTTCGGCGTCTGAAACGAGGCCCTCGCGGGCAGTCGGAGCGAAAGGTAGGTGCGGTCCGCGCGAGAGTCAAAAGTGCTGGCGCGGCTTGACTTTAGCCTCTCACGCGCCTACTCTCAACGCTCTCGTTCCGTGCATTGCAACCCCAAGTCAAGAGACCGCTTCGTGCCGAGAATTGCTTCAGCCAAGAAAAACATGCGCAAGTCGCGCGCAGCCGCCGTGCGCAATCGCGCGCAGCGCGCCGCACTGCGCACCGCCGTCAAGAACGCCAAAGCCGCCGGGTCGACGCCCGAAGTGAAAAAGGCCGCGACCGCGCTGCTCGACCGCGCCGCCCGCAAGGGACTGATCCATCGCAACAACGCAGCGCGCCACAAGAGCCACGTGGCCAAGACGAAGTAGGGCTGGAACTGAAGAACAAAGGCCGCGCGTGATGCGCGGCCTTTTTTTTGACACGTGATAACGCTGCGGCAATGCTTGCGTAGCCGCCCGCCGCTGTCTATCATCGGGCGGATGCCGAGGTTCCCCCTGGCCGCGTGCTGCCGAAATATCGTTGCGACGGCGGCCGCCGCCGCAGCAACGAGCTGTGGAAGCCATGGGACGACCGAACCCGTCGTCACGCCGCACACTCCCGTCGGGTACGCCGTGACGGCCTCGACGCAGGCGCCCGTCGCGGGCGCGAGCGTCACGATCTCAGCGATCCTCGTCGATTCGGTGGGACAGCCCGTGGCAAACACCGGCCGCACCGTCACCTGGAGTGCGACCGGCGCGGGCGGGAACTTTGCTGCGCCGACTTCGGCGACCGACGGCACGGGCAAGGCGACCGTCCAGTTTACGACGGGCGCGACGGTCGCGACCTACGTGATCACCGCGACCGACAACTCCGCACTCAAGGGATCAACTGCCGCAGTAGCGTCTGTCGCGGGCCCCTCGTCCGCAGCGCATGCGACACTGGTCACGACGCCCATCTCGCTGCCCGCCGACGCAGCGAGCACCGCCACCATCACGCTGCACGCCGCCGACGCCAACGGAAATGTCGTGCACATCTCCGCGGGCACCGCGGTCATCGCATCGACCGCAGGCTCAGTGTCGGCGACGACGGACAATCACGACGGGACGTACGGCGCCGTCCTCACCGCGCCGGGCATCGCGGGGAGCGCGATCGTGAGCGCTACGCTCGCCGACACGGCAGTGACCGCGACGGACACGGTGACGATTGCCGCCAACGCCGGAACGCAGTACGTGATCACGCCCAGCTCGACGTCTCCGGTCGCGGGCTCGACGGTGACCGTGACCGCACAGCTCGCGGACGCCGGCGGCGACCCCGTCGCACTCGCCGGCAAGACCGTCACGTGGAACATCGCGGGAGAGACCGGAGGTGCGTTCGCCCCCACAACGTCCGTCACGTCGGCGTCGGGCGCGGCCACCACCACCTACACCACGGGCACCAGCGTCGGCGCCGCGTACACGATCGGCGCGCACGACGCGGCCGCGCTGGCCGGCAACGTCACCATCACGAACGCCGCCGGCACGCCCAGCTCGCTCCAGTGGTCGCGCGCCGGCCGCATTGTCGTGACCGACACGGCGTATTCCGCGGCCGCGTTCACGGGACCGAACGAGTTCGGCCGCACGGTCGCGCCGGCGCTGGCATATGTGAGCGGCACCGCGGGTGCGGCGACCGTGAACGGCGCCGGCCTCGTCACACCGGTGGCACGCGGTCAGACAATGCTCGTCGCGACGGCGACCGCCAACGCCGCCGCGAGGGACTCGGTGCTCGTGGCCGTGGCCACCGCGGCGAGCCCCGTGGTGCGCACCGATCTCACGCGCTTCGACATCAAGAGCGACACGACGTTCACCGTCACCGTGATCGCGGACATGCGCAGCGCCACGCTGCTCGGCGCGGCCACGGTCGCCGTGACGTGGGACCCCGCGCAACTCACGTATGTGAGCGACGCCGACGGCGCGAGCCGCGTCGACGCCACGGTCAACTCGGGGAACGCTGCGAACGGCACGCTGCTGCTCTCGGCGGCATCGTCGTCCGGTTTCGGTGGCACGATCGAGCTTCGCAAGATCACGTTCCACGCGACGACGACCGCCGGACGCGCGGGCACTCTGCACCTCGACGTCACCGATTTCGACGCGGCGTCTACGTTCACGAGCCTGCTGGGCACGACGCTGGCGATCACGTATCCACTGGTCTCACGATGAGCAGGAGCGGACGATGAGCGCTTCCATGAAACGCGTCGTGCTCGCCGCGGTCGCGGCAAGCGTGGCAGCCGTGGCAGCGTGCGCGGGCGATCATCCAGTCGTGCTCCCGAGCGCGCCGGTCGCGCCCGCGGCCGCCGCAGCCCCGCGCACGAGTTACCTCGTGGCGTCCGACTCGATGATCGCCGCAGGCGGCGATCTGTTCGTGAGCGCGAACGTCGACACGGCAATCGGGCCCGAGCGGATCGCGAGCTACGTCGCCCACGTGCGCTTCGATAGCCGCCAGCTGGCGTACGTGTCGGATGAGGCGATATCCGGAGTGATGCGCGCGGTCAACGCGACCGACAGCGCGGTCGTGACCATCGCGGGCGCGACCGCAACCGGCGTCCCGGACAGCCGCCTGTTCATACTCCACTTTCGCGCCCGCACAGCGCTCCGGAACCCAGCACTCGAACTCGTGATCGACGAACTCAACACGGTGGGTTACGCGAACCGCACGCTGAGCATCCAGCCCGTGCATGGCGTCCGCCTCAACCTGCGCCTGCGGTGATGAGCGCCGGCAACCGCGGCGCGGCCGCTCCGTTCCGGCTGCGTTGGCGCGCAGCATTCTTGGCAGGGAGCGTGGCGCTCGCCTGCGCCGTCGCGCAGGGACAAGCGTCACCGTGCCGCGCGCACAAGGCCTCCGCCACGCGGTCGCGAGTTTCGCTCGAAGCGCCGCCCGTGCGGCGCGGCGATACGCTGCACACGGTGCATGTCTGTCTCCACCCTGCCCGCTCGGTATCGATCGGGAGCTTCCACGTCGTGCTCGAGTACGACTCCACGCGATTGCACGCGGTCCGCTTCGTGCAGGCGGCGTCGGGAACGATGGTCGCCAACCTGGCACCTCCCGGGCGCACGGATGTCGCCGGTGCCAGCCCAAGCGGATTCGAGCCCGGAGAACTGCTCACCGTCGTGTTCGCCGACGCGCGCCGCGCGAAACGAGCGCCGATCGCCGTGGTGCTCCGCCTGCTCGAGCTGAACGCGACGCAAGGCCAGAGTCTGCTCGCCCGCGCGGACGCCGCAGGGATCGGCGTGCTGAGGCCGCCCCCCGCGCCGCCGCCGGAACCGCTCAGGCCGAAATCAGCGGAGACGCCGCATATCGACTCGCTCATCCCTGCAGGCGCGCGAACAGCTGGGCCGGGCGGACTCGTGACTGTGACGATCCACGGTTCCGGTTTTCATCCCGACGGCAACGTCGTGCTCTTTGCGGGTGCCGAGATCGCCGAGCTGGAGTCCGTCGACGGGACCTCGCTGCACCTCGTGCTGCCGTCCTCGCTGCCCGCGACGGGTGAAGTGCCGCCGCGTATAATCACCGCGGGACGCTATGAGATCCGCGTCCGCACGAGCACGGGGACGAGCAACCCGATGGAGTTTACCCTGGAGACTCGGCCATGACCCGCGCGGGCCACGCGTATCGCATGCGATTCACGGGCGCCGCGTGCGCATTTGTACTCACACTCGTGCCGGCGGCCGTGATGCGCGCGCAGACGCGCCGCGACAAACCCGCCGCGCGCGACTCAGCGTTCATGGTTCCGCGGCGATTTCCGCTCGAGCACGTTCCGGCGGGTGCGCTCCAGGCAGCGGTCGCGCGCATGCAGGCGCAGTGGCCTCGCACGCGCACCGGACGCACGGCGCCGATGCGGGCCGGGCGAAGCGCGCGGCTCGCGCCGCCGTCCGGAGGCGCGACGCTCTCCGCGTTCGCCTCATCGCAATCGTGGACCGCGCTCGGCCCGGCGCCGATCAACGTCGGCGGCAGCCTCGCGTACGCGGGGCGCATCAACAGCATCGCGCTGGACCCGACGGATCCGCTGACGCTCTACGTGGGGACAGCGACGGGCGGCGTGTGGAAGACGACCAACGGCGGCACATCGTGGGCGCCGCTCACCGACGACCAATGCGGCCTCGCGATGGGCAGCGTCGCGCTCGACCCCGTGAACCCGCAGATCGTGTACGCGGGAACCGGCGAGGAGAACTTCAGTCTCGACAGCTATCAGGGATGCGGCGTCCTTGTATCCACCGACGGCGGCGCGACGTGGACGCAGACCGGCGCCGCAACGTTTGTTGCCGCGAACGGTTCAGCGGCGGTCGCCAAGATCCTCGTCGATGCGGGCACGGCAGGCTCGACGACGTCCACGGTGGTCCTCGCGGCGACGGTAGGCGGCCTCTACCGCTCCACAAACAGCGGCAGCACGTGGACAAGAGTACTCGCGGCCGTGACGACCGACCTGGTCGCGTCACCAAACGCCGGCGAATACTACGCGGCGGCCGGAGACCTCTTCGGCAATCCAGGCAATGGCGTGTTCAAGTCCGTTGACGACGGCGTCACGTGGACGCGCGTCACCGGCTTCCCCACGACGAACGTCGGCCGCATCAGCCTGGGTATTACCGCCGCGACGCCCGTGGCCGTGTACGCGACGGTGCAGAACACATCGACGTTCGGGCTGCTCGGCGTCTGGAAGAGCGTCGATGACGGGACGACGTGGACGCCGGTCGCGGCGGCCGGCGCAAGCTGCAGTGCCCAGTGCTGGTACGACATGTACGTCGCGGTAAGCCCGGCAGATCCGGCGACGGTCTACTTCGGCGGCTTCAATCTGTACCAGTCGATCGACAGCGGCGCGACGTTCACGACGATTACTGGCGGCGGAAAGAACACGGTGCACGTGGACCAGCACGCGCTGATCTTCGACCCGCAGCGGCCCGACACGATGTACGCGGGCAACGACGGCGGGATCTATCGCTCGGTGGACGGCGGAACGACGTGGACCACTCTCAACACGAACCTCGCGATCACACAGTTCTACGCGGGGATTTCATTCAACCCCGCGAACGCGACGGATATCCTCGGCGGCGCGCAGGACAACGGCACCTCCGAGTGGCTCGGGAGCGCCGCGTGGACGCTGTATGAAAGCGGCGATGGCGGGTATTCGGCGTTCGACAGGACGGGCACGACCGCCTACGTGACGTTCACGTCCGGGTCCTCCAGTCACGGCACGATTCGGCGCGACGCGGGCGGCGCTGCGTTCCTCAACAGCGGTATCACGCTGGCCGACCGCTCCGAGTGGGATCTTCCGCTCGTGATGGATCCGGTAAACTCCAGCGTGCTGTACTACGGCACGTACCTGCTGTACCGGTCGACGAATCGCGCGAGCACATGGGCGGCGGTAAGCCCCGACCTCACGAACGGATCCGGTGGGATTGCGACGATCGCCGTTGCGCCGGCGGACACGAACACGATCTACACAGGGTCCGGCGACGGCGCCGCGTACGTGACGAGCAACCTCGGCGCGTCATGGAAGAGGATTTCGACCGGGCTCCCCACCCGCGCGATCACACGCATCGTCGTCGACCCGCTCGATCCGCACACCGCTTGGCTCACGGTGAGCGGCTACGGTACGGGGCACATCTGGAAGACGATCAACGGCGGATCGAGCTGGACGAACATTTCGTACGACCTCCCCAACATTCCCACGAGCGCCATGGTGTACCAGCGCGGCAGCCGCGAACTCGACGTCGGCACGGACATTGGCGTGTTCGCACTCCCGCTCGGCACCACCTCGTGGATTCCGCTCGCGGCGGCGCTGCCGAACGTCCCCGTGACCGATCTCGCCTACGACGGACCAGGCGGCCGGTTGATCGCCGGCACGCACGGGCGCGGGATGTTTGCGCTGGCGACGACGTCCGCGGTCCTGCGCGGAAACATCACGAACTCCGGCACGCTTTCGGCGCTCGATGCGCAGCAGATTCTCGCCGCGGTCGTCGGCCTGCCGATTCCCGGCGGCTCGGTGCGCTTCCCCAATGGCGACGCCAACTGCGACGGCGACGTCACCGCCGTGGACGCGCTGCTCGTGCTGTCAAAGGTGGTCGGCCTGCCGACGCCGGGGAGCTGCGTAGGGACTGTTCACTGAAAGCTTCAGAATGCTGCCAGTTCTCCCCCGCAGCGCTCGCAGTACCACTCGGTGGGGAAGTTCAGCGTTCCGCACTCCTGGCACTTGAGCGACTTGATGGCCTCGGACGTGCGCGGCGTGAGCTTGCCAAACGTCGCCGACGGACGGCCGGGGCGCTCGTCGTCGGTCGCGCGCGGACCCGATGATCCGCCGGCGGCGTCCGGTGCGGTGAGCAGGTCGGACGCGGATTTCCGCGACGGGAGGATTGTTGCGCCGCCGGTGGGGCGCGCGGTGCCGGTACTCGACGCGCGCGGCAGGTCCGGCTCGCGCGGCGCCGTCGCTTCGGGTGAAAGCTCCGGTGCGGACGCGGCTGCCGACGCGCGCGCGGGAGCCTGCGC
>JBOHTH010000178.1:0-3358 GCA_050733535.1 Gemmatimonadaceae bacterium
GTCCACTCCCCCTTGGCGCCGACGGGAAAGGCGAAATCCTTCGCGAGGTGCGCGAGGTCGACGTAGATCTCGGTGCACGGCCCGCAGGGGCCGGTGTCGGCCATCTGCCAGAAGTTGTCGGCAGCACCGAGGCCGTAGATGCGCGAGTCGGGGAGCCCGGCGACCTCCCGCCAGAGCGCGCGCGCCTCGTCGTCCTCGTGGAAGACACTGACGCGCAGGTGCTCACGCGGGATCTTCAGTTCCTCAGTGACGAACTCCCAGGCAAAGTGGATCGCGTCGCGCTTGAAATAGTCGCCGAAAGAGAAGTTGCCGAGCATCTCGAAGAACGTGTGGTGCCGGGCGGTGTGGCCGACCTGCTCGAGGTCGTTGTGCTTGCCGCCGGCGCGCACGCATTTCTGGCTCGTCGTCGCGCGGCGATTGCCGTCCGGCGGCGGTTCGTGGCCAAGGAAGACTTTCTTGAACTGGACCATCCCCGCGTTGGTGAAAAGCAGGGTGGGATCGTCCGCCGGCACAAGCGAGGAGCTGGGCCGGATGGCGTGGTTCTGGCGCGCGAAATAGTCGAGGAAACGGCGGCGGATCTCGGCGGCTTGCATGGCGACAAATCTAGTCAGGGCCGAGTGTTAGGGTAACGTCTGGGTGCGAGATCGTGCTGGGCGGTCGGGCGCGGCCGTGTCGCCCCGGTTGACCCTCTCGCACGCAAAAACTTTCATGCGTGCTGCGGCCGGGCGCGCCCGCGGCGACACGGCCGCTCCCTCCCTTGCAACCGTCCTGTCCCCCTCACCGTCCAACCCCTTTCTCCCCCGCGCTGTCTCACTGCTATGGCGTCCTTCCTGCAGGACCTCCGCTTCACGCTCCGCTCCCTCCGGCGCCGGCCGCTCTTTGCGCTGGTCGCAATCGCGACCATGGCGCTTGGCATCGGCGCGACGACGGCGATCTACAGCATCGTTGATGGCGTCCTCCTGCGGCCGCTGCCCTTTCGTGATACGGGGCATCTCGTGCAGATCCGGCTGATTTTCTACGACTGGAAAGGCAACCCCGTTTTCGGTTCGATGTGGGATCGGGTGACGGTCGGCATGGACGAGTATGAGAAGCTGCGCGACAAGGGTACGTCATACTCGTCGCTTGGGGTATGGAGCGGCTCCGGCGTCACGCTGTCCGATCCGGTAGCCGGTCGCGAGGAGTTGCGCGGCGTTCGCGCGAGCGCGTCACTGCTCGGGATGCTCGGCGAGCGAGTCGTGCGCGGACGCGACTTCGTTCCCGGCGAGGACCAGGTTGGCGGTCCGCATGTCGCGCTGATCGGGTATGAGTATTGGCAGCGGAAATACGGCGGGCGCGAGGACGCCGTCGGATCGTTCCTGAAAACGGAGGACGCTGGTGACCTCGAGATTGTCGGCATTCTGCCGCGAGGCCTGACGCTCGAAGAGCGGGGCTCGACCGTTGATATCTGGACGCTTGCTGGCCAGGACCCGGGCGACCGTAACCACGGGAATCGCAGCTACTCGATGGTCGGACGGCTGAAGGCCGGCGTGTCGCTCGCGCGCGCAGACGCCGAGGCCAGGCAGTTGCTTTCGACAAAGAACGACCAGACGCGCATTGGTGCGCGCGTGCAGGACTGGCACGTGGAGCAAACACGAGATGTGCGGGCGCCGCTCTTTCTCCTTCTCGGCGCCGTCGGACTGCTCCTCATGATCGCGTGCGTCAACGTGGCGATGCTGCTCCTCGGCGAGGCGGCCGCGCGGGGGCAGGAAATGGCAGCGCGCGTCGCGCTCGGCGCGGGCCGCGGCCGCCTGATCCGGCAACTGCTCACCGAGAGCGTCGTGCTCTCGGCGATCGGCACCGCGGGCGGCACGCTCTTGGCATGGGGAACGGTGAAAGTCCTGGTCGCCTCAGCGCCATCGCAGATTCCGGGAATGGCCGCCGTGCGGATGGACCTGCGCGTGCTCGCGTTTGCTGCGATTGTCGCTGTCGCCACGGGAATCCTGTTCGGCCTCGCGCCGGCGCTGTCGCTTTCGCGGCTCTCGGCGGGCACGATACTCCGCTCGGACGCAAAGCAGATTGTGGCGGGACGCGGGAAGTTCCTGCGGTCGCTCGTGGCGGCCGAGCTCGCGTTTTCATCCCTGTTACTGGTGGGTGCCGCCCTCTTCTCCAAAAGTCTCGAACGGCTGACGTCTGTGAACCCGGGGTTCAGAACCGACAGCCTGCTGGCGGTCAGCCTCGGGTTGCCGCCGGACATTTCAGGCGACAGCACGCGCGCCCGCGAGTTCTTCCGCGCGCTCACGACTCGTGTCGCCGCCATACCGGGCGTGGCGGCGGTAACCGCGGGAAGCACGTCGCCGTTCATGGGTGGAAGCAGCAGCAGCGGCAACGAGATTGAGGGACACCCACTGCCCCCCGGGAAGCGCGGCAACGACGCCCAGATCCGCACCGTCATGCCGGGATACTTCCAGACGATGGGGATCCCGCTCGTGAAGGGGCGCGGTCTGGGTTCGCAAGACCAGACGGGGTCGGAGCGCGTCGTCGTGATCAACGAAGCCATGGCGGCACGCGATTTTCCGGGTGAGAATCCGCTCGGCAAGCACGTCAAACACCAGGGCGTGTGGAGAACCGTGGTGGGCGTCGTCGGAGACGTGAAGTATCGCGATCTTGAATCAGAAGACGAGGCGACGATTTACACGCCAGACACCCAGCGCTCGAATGCGGGGCTCCAGCTGCTCGTCCGCACGCGGGTGCCGACGGCAACCTTGGCGGCGCCGGTGAAAGCTGCGATCCTCGGGATCGCACCGTCGGCGATCGTCCGCCGCACAGAGGTCATGTCTGAGCTCGTGAAGAAATCATTTGCGAGCGAGCGGTTCCGCACGATGCTCGTGTCGCTGTTCGGAGTTCTCGCGGCGATCATCGCGAGTGTCGGCCTGTACGGCGTGACGGCGCGGGGCGTGAGCCAGCGCCGGCGCGAGGTGGCGATTCGTATTGCGCTGGGTGCCAGCGGCCAATCGGTGGTGGGATTGATCGTGCAAGCGACGCTCGGCGGCGTGCTCATCGGCATCGCCGTGGGGATCGCGGCCGGCGCGCTCGCGGCCCGCTGGGCGGCGCCGCTGCTGTTCGGCGTCAATGCACGGGACCCGGTGACGTACGGCGGAATCGCGCTGCTCCTCGTCGCAATCAGTCTTGCCGCGAGTTGGCTTCCGGCGCGAAAGGCCGCCCGCGTGCAGCCCGCAACGGTGCTGCGCGGCGAGTGATGAGCGGCGAGTGTTGCGGCGCCGGCGGTCGGGCGCGGCCGTCTCGCGCGGAACTGCGTGCGCCGACGGTCGGGCGCGGCCGTGTCGCCCCGTTGACCCTCTCGCACGCAGAAACTTTCATG
>JBOHTH010000179.1:0-1645 GCA_050733535.1 Gemmatimonadaceae bacterium
GGCCACACCAACGTGTTGGCGCCGTTCACCGTCGACAGCGCGCGCGGTCTCGTCTATCTCCCAGTGGGCACGCCGAGCAACGACTGGTACGGCGGCGAGCGGAAAGGTGAAGGACTCTTTGGCGAGACGCTCCTCTGTCTCGACGCGCGCACCGGCAGGCGCGTCTGGCATTTCCAGACCACGCATCACGGCCTGTGGGACTACGATCTTCCCGCGCCGCCGAATCTCGTGACCGTGAATCACGACGGCAAGAAAGTCGACATCGTCGTCGCGCCGACCAAGCAGGGATTCCTGTTCGTGTTCGATCGCGTCACGGGCGCGCCGCTGTGGCCGATCGAAGAGCGCAAGGTGCCGAAGAGTGATGTGCCGGGCGAAGCGACTTGGCCCACGCAGCCTTTCCCGGCGAAGCCGGCGCCGTTCGCGAAGCAGGGATTTTCACTGGATGATTTGATCGACTTCACGCCAGCCGTGAAGGCCGCGGCGCTCGCGGAGATCGCGCACTATCGCACGGGCCCGCTGTTCACGCCGCCGTCGCTGCAAGGCTCGGTCGTGATGCCGGGCGCGATCGGCGGATCGGGCTGGGGCGGCGCGGCGGTCGATCCCGAGACCGGCTGGCTTTTTGTGAAGGCGACCAACTCGCCGGCGCTGTTCGCGCTCCGCAAGAACACGTCGCCCAGCGATACGATCGACGCGCCGTACATGGTCGATCTCGCGCACTCGTCGCTCGGCGTCATCATGCACACGGGCGCCGAGGGGACTGCTGGGCGTGCCGGGCGGCTGCCGATCAACAAGCCGCCGTACGGGACGCTTACCGCGGTCGACCTCAACACCGGCGACACCAAGTGGTCCGTCACGCTCGGCGACTCACCAGAGATCCGCGCGAACCCAGCGCTCGCCGGTGTGACGTTGCCGGAGAAACTCGGCGTCGCCGGCTCGCCCGGCGCGCTCGTGACCAAGGGCGGGCTTGTGTTCGTGAGCGGCGGCGGACGCGTTCTCTATGCCATCGACGCGAAGACCGGGCAAACACTCTGGGAGCACGACCTCGGCCAGCAAGCGTACGCGAATCCTATGACCTATAGGACACGGGACGGAAAACAGTTTATCGTCATCGCGACGGGTTCGGGCACGACATCGCGTCTCGTGGCGTTCGCACTGAAGAGCGAATAGCGCTCTTTCTGATTTTCATTTTCACCAACGATTCACAATCAATGACGAAAACCATTCGCGCCGCCGTGATGACGGCGCCGCGCAAGCCGATCGAACTGCGCGAGCTCCCGTGGCCGACCCTCGAGCCCGGCGCGGCGATGCTCAAGACCCTCTACTCCGAAGTGTGCGGCACCGATGTGCATCTGCATCACGGCAAACTCGCCGGCGTGCCGTATCCGATCGTGCCGGGGCATGTGTCGATCGGACATCTCACCGAGATTCGCGGCACCGTCACGGATATAGAGGGGAAGCCGTTTCATGAAGGCGACCTCGTCACGTTCCTCGACGTGCACGAGACCTGCGGCCGCTGCTACGAGTGTCTCGTCACCAAGCAGACCACGCGCTGCCCGTCGCGCCGCGTGTACGGCATCAGCTATGGCGTCGCCGACGGCCCGCTCGGCGGATGGGCCGATCACATCTGGATGAAGCCCGGCGTGAA
>JBOHTH010000180.1:0-2109 GCA_050733535.1 Gemmatimonadaceae bacterium
GAACGAATCCGGGCAGTAGAGCACGCGCGGCGATTGATCCAGAGCCCTCAGCGCCCGCAGCGTGCGCCGCCCCGCGAGCAGGTTCCGCACGAGCGCTTCGCCGTCTGGAATCAGTTCGTCCGCCAGAACAAACCACGGCCCCGCCTCGATTACGCCGCTCTTGAGCAGCGTCGCGAGCTCGGCCGCGCGCTCGCGCCGCACGGAGAGATAATCTTCCAACACCGCCGTCTGACCATCGAGCAAAAAACTCGCGCCGGCGTGTGTGAGCGACGGCGCGTCGATCAACTCATCCACCAGCGCCACGAGGCGCTGGCGAAAACGCACAGCCGGTTGGTACCACTCGCGGTCCCAGTGTGTATGCGAGACCACGTGCACCACGGTCATTGCCGGCGTCGGTCGTGACAGGCCTCGTCGATCACCACCGTGCACGCAAGCATCAGTACGGCATCCTCACTCTCGTCGACGTCCACACCGTACGTGTCGGCAAACGTGAACCACTGCTTCGAGACAGTCCCCACCTGCCGCCCTGCGCGCGTGAACGTGTACTCGTGATCGTTGAAGTTTCCTTCTGCCGTCAGCGAATCGTGCCCCGGCTCGTCGACATGAAAGACGCAGTGAAAGAAGGTGAACAGTTCCTTCTTCACCACCGCCTCGAGTTCACCCGCATGCCAGATCTCATAGGTCGGCGCGAAGTTGAAAATCTTCTGCTGGATGTGCGTGAGCTCGTTCTCCGCCATGTCCTGAAACGACAGGTTCTTGCCGAGGCTCAGCAGCTTCCCTTTCACGAAATAGACGTCGTTGCCCGCTCCGTCAGCGATGGCGTAGTCGTCCGTCAGCGTGAACAGCTTCTGCTTCATCACATAGCGCATGACTCTATCCGATTGAGGGTTGGTTCTCCGAACTCTGCCGCCCGGTGTTCCAGGCGACGACGACGCCGGCCACGATACTCACCACACAACAAATCCACGCAGCTGCGCGCATAGCGCGCGCGATTCCGGCGTAGTGATGCAGCACGCCCCAGATGCGCAGGAGATTGTTCCAGTCGTGCCCTTCCACCTCCTGCCCAGTACCGCCGCTGATGAGCATGAGTTTCATCGGCCCCGCGTCGGCGCAGTACATGGCGACTGACAGCATATTCATCGACGCCCACCAGAGACAGATCATCGCCGCGTGGGCATCACGCCGGCTGTTCTCGTGGTCGCGCAGGAAATAGGCCATGAAGATCAAAGGAAATACGATCTGTATCAGCGAGCCGCCAAGGATCATCATCGTGTGGCCGAGGAACTCGATCCCGAACGGCATGAACAGCATGTGACCGAATTCATGAATGGCGAGATCGATGCCCGAAATGAACGGAATGTCGCCATACGCATTGTGAAACGCGTGCCATGAAAGCGGGATGAGCGCCAGCGTGAGCAGAATGCGCGCCCAGCGGATGATGACTGGATAGTCGTCGCGCGTTGCCGGCATCTCATAAGGTGTGGTCATGGGCGCAACCATGAGTCAAGATGGTCCCGCACGAACGCGTCGTCCGTGAGCGATGGATGCGACCGGCAGACGCGATCGATCTCCGCTTCCTGGCCGGGTGACAACTTCTCCGCAGACTCGAGGCACCAGATGCCGGCCAGCAGCCCCTGCCGGCGCAGGATCTCATGGATTCCCGGAATGCATCCGGCGAACGAATTGGCGGCGTCGAATATCGCGGCGTTGGCGTCGGTCAGCGCTGCGCCCTCGCGCAGCAGGGATTCATCCACGGCACGCGCCACGCGCGCGGCTTTGCACCGCTCAAGCAAGGCCACCGCCGCGCGAGTCCACACCGCCCACTGGCCAAGGAGTCCGCCGTCGAACGCGCGATACTTCTGCTCTCCGCCAACGATCACCGGAAACGACGCTGTGAGATCATTCACGATGTTGTCGTCGTTCCCGGTGTACAGCGCGATGTCGTCCCGCCCGGACTCCGCGATTCCGCGAACGGCGTCGAGCGTGCGATAGCGATCGAACGGCGCGATCTTCACCGCCCAAACATTCTCGATCTCCGCGAACTCGCGCCAGAACTCGTAGCCGAGCACGCGACCGCCGACCGCCGGCTGGAGATAAAACCCGAACAGC
>JBOHTH010000181.1:0-5295 GCA_050733535.1 Gemmatimonadaceae bacterium
CTCCGGTCGCGGCCGCGCGACCGGACACGTCGACGTTCGGCGTGATGGCGCGCCTTGCGTTGGCGTGCGCGCTCGGCGTTGCGATCATGTTCTGGCCCTACGGTGCGAAGTGCGGTTTTGGTCTCGCCGCGTATCTGGCGTCGGTCACGACGCTGGTCGTGGCAGGAACCTGGGCATCGATCTGGACGTGGAGACACCGCGCGGCCAAGGCACACACGGTTTCGCTGCTGCTCGTTACGTGGGGCCTGGTGCTCGCGGCGGCGGATGTGCTGCCGCGGGTTGGGTATGCGAAGCCTACGGCGACGCATCCTGCCAATTGGGTTTGTCCGTAGTTTTGAGGGTCGGACCGGTGCGGCGTGTTGTGAGTTCGCGGTGAGATGCTCTGGGATTGCAGTCGGTGGTCGTTGGCTGTGCGACAAGGCGACGACCGGTCGGCCCGCGGACGGAAACTGCGGCCCCCCGTCCCATGGCCAGGCACCAATAACTCCGATCCCACAGCATCTCACCCAGCGCCCGCGCATTAACCTGCAGACTGGTTCGCTATCCGCCATTTTGAGATCTCGCCCTCCACCACTCGTCAGGCCTCCGTGACTCGCACCGTTCAGAACTTCATCGCCGGCAAGTGGACCGCCCCCGCCGATGGCAAATACTTCGACAACATCAATCCCGCCGACACACGCGATGTCGTCGGGCGCTTCCCGCATTCGGGCGCGCGCGATGTCGACGCTGCGGTCGCATCCGCGAAGCGCGGGTTCGATCTCTGGCGCCGCACGCCCGCGCCGGCGCGCGGCGACGTGCTGCGCCGCGCCGGTGAGATTCTCATCGCGCGCAAGGAAGAGCTCGCGGACGTCATGACCCGTGAGATGGGCAAACCGCTCGCCGAAACCCGCGGCGACGTGCAGGAGGGGATCGACACCGCATTTTATGCCGCGACGGAGGGACGCCGGCTGTTTGGCCACACCGTGCCGAGCGAGTTGCGCAACAAGTGGGCGATGAGCTTCCGCCGCCCCATCGGCGTCGCGGGAATCATCACGCCGTTCAACTTCCCGCTCGCGATTCCGACGTGGAAAATGTTTCCCGCGCTCGTGTGCGGAAATGCACTCGTGTTCAAGCCCGCCGAAGACGTTCCGATGACCGGCCATCTGTTCGTCGAGATCCTGCTCGAGGCCGGGCTGCCGCCCGAGGTGATCAACCTCGTCCACGGCAAGGGCGAAGCCGGTGCGGCGATCGTCGCGCATCCGGATGTCGCGCTCGTCTCGTTCACCGGGTCCACGGAAACCGGAAGTAAGGTCGGCGAGGCATGCGGCCGGACGCACAAGCGCCTCTCGCTGGAGATGGGCGGCAAGAACGCGATGATCGTCCTTGACGACGCCGACCTCGAGCTCGCGCTGGAAGGCGTGCTCTGGGGTGCGTTCGGAACCACAGGGCAGCGCTGCACGGCGACGAGCCGGCTGATTGTGCAGGCTGGCGTGCATGACGAGTTCGTCGCGACGCTCGAAGCGCGCGCCAGCAAACTCGTGCTCGGCGACGGTCGTGCCAAGGGAACCGACGTTGGTCCGCTGATCAACCCGCGCGCGCTCGAGAAGGTCGAGCGCTACATCGGGATCGGCACGGGCGAGGGTGCGACGCTCCGGATGGGCGGTACGCGTGCGACCGGAGTTGGACTCGAGCACGGGTACTTCTTTCAGCCCACGATCTTTACCGGCGTGAAGGCGCTCTCGCGCCTCGAGCAGGAGGAGATTTTCGGACCGGTGCTTTCGGTCGTCAAAGTAGGGGACGCCGATGAGGCCTTCCGCGTGAACAACGATGTGCGGTACGGCTTGTCATCGTCGCTCTACACGCGGGACGTCAACGTGTCGTTTCGCGCGCTGAACGAACTGGACAACGGCATCACGTACATCAATGCCCCGACGATCGGCGCTGAGGCTCATTTGCCTTTTGGCGGTGTCAAACAGACAGGCAATGGTCATCGCGAAGGCGGCTGGGAAGTGTATGAGTTTTACAGTGAGACCAAGGTGGGATATGTGGATTTCAGCGGCAAGCTGCAGAGGGCGCAGATAGACAACTACTGACCGAAGACCGAGGACCGAAGACCAAACCGCACGGTTCTTCGCTCGGTCTTCGGTCTTTGGTCCTCGGTCCCCGGTCTTCTTCAGGCCTATCGTTTATATGAACCAGCCCGTCACTCCCGAGCGCCACCGCAGCCTCCTCGGCGCCATCGCCCGCGCGCTCTTCGAGTGGGCGAAATCCCTGTCGCTCGCGATCATCCTGTTCCTCGTCGTGCGGGCGTTTCTCGTAGAGGCGTATCGGATTCCCAGTGGGAGCATGGAGCACACGCTGCTCGTCGGCGATTTCCTCTTGGTGAACAAGCTCGTCTATGGGGCGGAGATTCCGTTCACGAGCAGGCGGCTGCCCGCCGTGCGGCAGCCGCGCTACCGCGACGTGGTCGTGTTCAAGTTCCCTGAGGATCCGACCAAGAACTATGTCAAGCGCCTCGTCGGGCTTCCGGGGGACACGCTCGCCATGCGCGGCGGCATGCTCGTTCGCAACGGCAAGCCACAGGACGAGCGGAGCTTCGTGACGCACATCGCGGGGAACCTGGACCAGGGCGGGGATGAATTCGACTGGCAACGCGAGTTTTTGGTGACGCATAACACACTGGCGGTGGCGTATCATCCATCACGCGACAATTGGGGACCGCTCGTGGTGCCCGCCAAGCACTACTTCATGCTCGGCGACAACCGCGACGATTCCGAAGACAGCCGCTACTGGGGGTTCGTCGCAGATTCACTCGTGCTGGGAAGTCCGATCGTCGTCTACTACAGCTACGCGCACGACAGCACCGTCTCGCTCGACTGGCTGACGCGTGTGCGCTGGAGCAGGCTCGGAGAGGTCGTGCGGTAATCGGGGCCTGACCTTACGCCGGAACCGATTGCGCTCCACATTCCACCCACGCTCATGGCGGGCGGGGTCCTACCAAGGTTGCAGGAGCGGGAAAGCACATGGCCGGTCTGCCCCACAAGCGACATATGTACGAAGAAGGATCGCTCGACCAGTACCTCCGCGACATCAGTGTGTTCCCGCTGATCACGCGGGAGCAGGAGGTCGAGCTTGCCAGGAAGATTCGCGACGACGATCAGGAAGCGCTCGACACGCTTGTGCGCTCCAACCTCCGGTTCGTCGTCTCGGTCGCCAAGAAGTACCAGAACCAGGGCGTCTCGCTCAGCGACCTGATCAACGAGGGCAACCTCGGGCTCATTCGCGCCGCGCACAAATTCGACGAGACCAAGGGCATCAAGTTCATCTCCTACGCCGTGTGGTGGATCCGTCAGGCGATCCTTCAGGCGCTCGCGGAGCAGAGCCGGATCGTCCGCGTGCCGCTGAATCGCGCCGGCACGCTGCACCGCATCGGCAAGCGGGCGAGCGCGCTCCTGCAGGAACTCGGCCGCGAGGCAACGCACGCCGAGATCGCGTACGGCACCGACCTCACCGAGGAGGAGGTCGCCAAGACGATGGCGATCTCGCAGATCCATCTCTCACTCGACCAGCCGATGACGCCGGGCGAGGACAACCGCCTCCTCGACTACCTGCCGGACACCACCAACCAGACGCCCGACGAGGAGACCTTCGACAAGGCGCTCACCGAATCGATCCAGGAAGCGCTGTCGGGGCTCAAGGAGCGGGAGTCCAAAATTCTCCGCCTGTACTTCGGGCTCGATGCGGCGGAGCCAATGACGCTCGAGCAGATCGGCGCGGTGCTGAACATCACGCGCGAACGCGTGCGGCAGATCAAGGAGAAAGCGCTCTCACGGCTGCGCCACGTGAGCCGCGCCCGTGCGCTCGAGAGTTATCTCGGCTGAGCGCGCGATTGGCTGGCATCTCAACTCCGCTCCAGATCGCCCCGGTCACGCTCACGGGGCGATTTGTGCGTCTGGAGCCGCTCACGCTGGCGCACGGCAATGCGCTCGCGGTGTTTGCCTGTGATCCATCCATTTGGTCGTGGATGCCGACACGCGCCCTCGACCGCGTGGGTCTCGACGCGTGGATCGGCGAGGCACTGGACGCAGAGCGCGCGGGCACGACGCTGCCGTTCGCGACGGTGTTGCTCGCGGAGAACCGGGTGGTGGGGAGCTCGCGATTCCTCAACATTTCGGCACGCGATGGCCGTCTGGAGATCGGCGCAACGTGGATCGGCGTGCCGCACCAGCGGAGTGTCGTGAACACGGAAGCCAAGCTGCTCATGCTGCGGCACGCGTTCGAGACGCTCGGCGCGACCCGAGTGGAGCTCAAGACGCATTCGGAGAATGTGAAGTCGCGGCGCGCAATCGAGCGAATCGGCGCGAAGTTCGAGGGAATCCACCGCAAGCATATGCTTCACAACGATGGATCGCGGCGGGATACTGCGTGGTATTCGATTGTCGATGATGAGTGGGGTGCGGTGCGAGAGCGGCTGGAGGCGAAACTTCAGACGGGCTTTGGGTGAGATGTCCCGAGAGTGGAGTTCTTAGTCATTGGCTTTGGGACCGGAGCCCTCTCACAAAGCCAATACCCAAGAACCCCACTCCCACAGCATCTCACCCAAACCCGTAAAACGCCCTCTCATTCCGTATATTTCTCCGTATGCCGCCCACCGCCTCTTTTGATGTCACCACCGGCGTCGACCTCCAGGAAGTCGACAACGCGATCAATCAGGCCAGCAAGGAAGTCGCGCAGCGCTACGACTTCAAAGGCGCCAAGATCGAGATCGACTTCAAGCGCGCCGAAGGCCTGATCGCACTGCTCGCCGACAACGATATGCGCATGCGCGCGCTGTGGGATGTCGTGCAAACGAAACTGATCAAGCGCGGTGTGCCCGTGAAGAATCTCGACATCGGCGACGTGAAGCCTGCGGGCGGCGACACCCTGCGCCGCGAGATCAAGCTCAAGCAGGCACTCGACGGGGAGACCGCCAAAAAGGTCGCCGCCGCCATCAAGGAGCAGAAGTTCAAGAAAGTTCAGGCGTCCATCCAGGGCGAGCAGGTCCGTGTGAGCGCGCCGTCGCGCGACGAACTCCAGGCAGTGATTGCTTTTCTCCGGACTCAGGATGTCGGCGTCGAATTGCAATTCGGGAATTACCGCTAGAGCGCAAGGCGCGCGCCAACCATTTTCCATCTCGCGCGGTCAAAAAGAAGTCGACAATCGCCGCCTGATCATGGAGAGGAACCGTGAGCGCTTTCCGGAGTGACCTTCGTTCGGCGGCGCGCAGCCTGCTGCGCGCACCCGCGTTCACCCTCTCGGCCGTCCTCTGTCTGATGC
>JBOHTH010000182.1:0-4456 GCA_050733535.1 Gemmatimonadaceae bacterium
AGCGTGAAATACATGAGCTGGGTCGCGCCGTACGGACCTGACGATACCAAGGAGATTTACGAGGGGAGCGGCCAGCTCACGAATGTTTCCTACAGCGCGGACGGCAAGACGCTGTTCGTCAGCGACAGCGGCACGATCACCGCGGTTCGCGTCGCCGATCCGTCAAAGCGCTACAGCCTGGGCCGCGGCGTGACGCTGGCAACCGGCGGCGGTCGTGGCGGCGGTGGCGGAGGCGGCTTCGGCGGTGCAGCTACCGGCGCTGGTGAAACCGGCGGCGCGCTCGCAACCAAGCGCGGGCCGAATGGCCCGCCGGTCGTGATCGTCGGCAGCGACAACAAGACCGTCTATCTCTCGGGCACGCGGATGCCCGGCGCCAACTGGAACACCGAGGCACCGCGCCCGTGGGTGGACAAGCTCGACTTCGAGAGCGGCAAGCGCGACCGGTTGCTCGACAGTCCCGCGAACGAGTTCGACACGTTCGTCACGGCGCTCGACGACGACTACTCCGCGTTCATCTATACGCGCGAGTCGCCGACGGTGATCGAAGACGCGTGGCTGCGCGACATGAAGACGGCGACCAGCACGCAGATCACGCACGCGAAAGACGTCGCGCCCGAAGTCTCCGGCGCACAGCACAAACGCATCGAGCTCACGCGCCAGCGCGACGGCATCAAGTTCTGGGTGGACCTCACGCTGCCGGCGGACTGGAAGCCGGGCACGCGCCTCCCGGGGATCATCTGGTTCTACACGCGCGAGTACACCACGCAGGCCGAGTACGATCGGTCGCGGTATACGACGAACATCAACAAGTTCCCGGATACACCGGCGCTGCGCCCGGCGTCGTCAACCAAGCTGTGGGTGACGCAGGGCTACGCGGTGATCGAGCCCGACTGCCCGATCATGGGGCTGCCGGGAAAGATGAACGACAATTATTCGCGCGACCTCGCGGAGAACCTCGAGCTCGTCGTGAACGCGCTGGTCGATCAGGGCTACATCGACCGTGAGCGCGTGGGCGTGGGCGGTCACAGCTACGGCGCATTCAGCACGGTCAACGCGCTGACGCGGACGTCGATTTTCAAGGCGGGGATCGCCGGCGATGGGATGTACAACCGCTCACTCACGCCGTTCGGATTCCAGAGCGAGCGCCGCAGTTTCTTCGAGGCGCAGCAGACCTACCTCGACATGTCGCCGTTCTATCGCGCCGACAAGATCTCGGGGCCGCTGCTCATGTACCACTCGCTGGAAGATCAGAATGTCGGCACGGCCCCTATCAGCTCGATCCGGATGTTCCACGCCCTTCAGGGCTTGGGCAAGCCGGCGGCGCTGTTCATGTACCCGTACGAGGATCACAGCGTCGCGACGTACCAGACGGATCTGGATCAGTGGGCAAGATGGTTTGCGTGGTTTGACATGTATGTCAAGAATCCGGTTGCGGCGAAGACAATTCCCTAAGACAGTTGTGAGAGGGAGGATGAGTGGGAGGGAAGAGTTTGAGCAAGCACAGTGGGAGTTTGAGTGCGAAGGTGAGGCTTAGTGCGAGTTGAGTTGGAGTGAGAGTGAGAGAGCCGACTACCCGCTCACTCGCCCTCTCACTCAACTCCCACTGGAGCTCACCCTCGCACTCAAACTCCCACTGCGTTTGCTCAAACTCTTCCCTCCGACTCATGCTCGCTCTCACAACTGTCTGTCCCTACATTTCCCCACTGTGCAGCAACCGAGAGGCCTTGTGAGCGAAGAACAGTGGACAGCCGTCGACCACTACATCGCTGATCAGCTGGTGCCGTCCGACGCGGCGCTCGACGCCGCGCTTGCGGCGAGCGCCGCCAATGGGTTGCCGGCGATCAACGTCGCGCCAAACCAGGGCAAGCTGCTCCAGATTCTGGCGCGCTCTATTGGAGCCAGGCGCATTCTCGAAGTTGGCACACTCGGCGGCTACAGCACGATTTTCCTTGCGCGTGCGCTGCCACCCGGCGGCAAACTCATTACGCTCGAGTATGAACCGAAGCACGCCGACGTCGCGCGCGCCAACATCGAGCGGGCGGGCCTCGCGCACATGGTGGATATCCGTCTCGGCAAGGCGATCGACTCGCTGCCGAAGATCGCCGCCGAGGGCGGCGCGCCGTTCGACTTCGTGTTCATCGACGCGGACAAGCCCGGCAACGCTGATTATTTCGCGTGGGCGCTGAAGCTCGCACGCGTCGGCACGATGATCGTCGTGGACAACGTCGTGAGAAAGGGCGCCGTGCTCGACGCGGCCGGCGACGCGAACGTCCAGGGTGCGCGGCGCGTGCTCGAGGCGATGGGAAAGGAGCCGCGCGTGACCGCGACCGCGATCCAGACGGTCGGCAGCAAGGGGTACGACGGCTTCGCGATCGCCGTCGTGACGTCGTAGCCGGCGGATGCCACGCTACGTCGCGCTGCTTCGCGGCATCAACCTTGGCGGCCACACCGTCAAGATGGACAAGCTCAGGAAGCATTTCGAGGAACTCGGCTTCAAGAAGGTCGAGACGTTCATCGCGAGCGGGAACGTCATTTTCGAAGCGACAGCGAAGAACGCGGCAACGCTCGAGAAGAAGATCGGCATGCATCTGGAGAGGTCGCTGGGATTTCCGGCCATGACATTTCTGCGCACGGATCGCGAGCTTGCGGCCGTGCTCGAGCACAAGGCGCTCAACGAGCCGCGGCCGCAGTCCGTGTATATCGCGTTTCTCGCCGCCGAGCCGTCGCAGGAGGCATGCACGAAGCTGATGTCGTTCCGGTCGAAGACCGACGATTTTCACATCCATGGTCGCGAGGTCTATTGGCTGTGCAAGACGCACATGAGTGATTCGCCATTTTTTCGCGTGGGGCTCGAGAAAGCGCTCGGCACCAAGGCGACCGTGCGAAACGTGACGACCGTCGCGAAACTTGTGGATAAGTACCCATGCAAGAACCGGTAATAGGCCTTGCGTGGCTCCCGCAGTCCGCAGCGGGCCGAGTCCCGCAGTCCGCAGCGGGTCGAGTCCCGCAGTCCGCAGCGGGTCGAGTCCCGCAGTTCGCAGCGCTGCTCATAGCTGCGCTTGCAGCTTCTGCCTGCGGCCTCCCTGGCAAAACCACCCTCGAAGTCTCTCCGCAGTCCGCCCTCACCGGACCCAAAGTCGTCGCCGTCATGGGAACCCGCACCGATCTCGTCGCCGCGCTCGAAGACGCGCTCGCCGAGCACGGCTTCACGTTTACGCGCTACCAGAACCGCGAGCGCATGAGCAGCCCCGCCGGCGAGGTGAAGATGGGCCAGAATCTGGATACCGACACCAAGTACGCACTCGAGGTGACGCCCGACATTTTTGATCGCTGCGTCGGCGGAGGATTCCAGCTCACGTCGCTGAGCGTGTCGGTCATCGATCGCTCGGACAACACGCTGATGCTGCGCTCGACGGCCAAGGGGCGGACGGAGAAGTGTCCGCCGACATCGGGATCGATCTTTCACGATATCGCGGCGGCGATCGACGCCGCGTGGCAGAAGTAGTTCGAATACAACCGCACGTTTTTCTGGAGGCAGCGCATGATCAGCCTACGGCGACTCGCAGCACTCGTGATCCTTGGCTCTGCGGCAGCGTCCGCGCAGGGTACCATGGCCGACTATCAACGCGCGGTGTCGCTGCAGGCGCGCTATGCGCCGCTCGTGACCGATTCGCCGGACGCGCCGGTGTGGATCGGGTCGACCGATCGCTTCTGGTATCGCAAGACGGTGAAGGGCGGCGACACGGCACTTGTCGTGGTTGACGCAAATACCATGACGAAGCGCGCCGGGACCGCCGCCGACACGATCGGCACGCGCCCCGCGCGAGGCGGTCGCGGTGGCGGCGCGGGATTCGGTGGCGGGGGCGGGCGCGGTGCGGCCGCCGCGCAGGCGACTCGGCCGTCGCCTGACGGCAAGCTTCTCGCCTACATCGACAACTTCAACATCGCCGTGCGCCAAGCCGGTTCCTCGGACGGCACGCGCATAAGCACGGACGGCTCGGAGGGAAACCCGTACACGTTCCAGTCGCTCGTCTGGTCGCCGAACTCGACGATGATCGCCGCGTATCGCGTCCGTCCCGGCTACCGGCGGATGGTGCGCTACGTGGAGTCATCGCCCGCGGATCAGCTCCAGCCGAAGACCTTCGAGCGCTACTATCAGAAGCCGGGCGACGTGCTCGACCTGCAGCAGCCGTCGCTGTTCGACGTCGCGACGAAGCACGAGACGGTGATCGACAACGCGCTCTTCGAAAATCCGTACGATCTCTCGCGCATCGAATGGCGCAAGGACAACCGCGCGTTCACGTTCGAGTACAACCAGCGCGGGCATCAGCTGTACCGCGTGATCGAGGTGAGCGCGTCCACGGGCGCGGCGCGCTCGCTCGTGACGGAGACGTCAAAGACCTACGTGGATTACCGTCGCGCGAACGTCGGCCTTGCCGACTCGGGACGCGAGTTC
>JBOHTH010000183.1:0-4641 GCA_050733535.1 Gemmatimonadaceae bacterium
GCCCGCGATCTCATTCGTAACTCCGTCGTCCGCCGCACTCCCGATCCCGCACCGTCCGTGAAGATGTGTCGTGCCGGAAGAGAACACTCCCGAGCACCGAGGACCTTTGATTGTCGCGGCAAGGATCCACGACGCACGCTGCTATTCGGCGCTGTTTGATAATTGAACGCTCACTCGAGACGTCTCGCGAGGCCGCAAGTTAGACCCGACCCACGCACCGCGTGCAGGATAGCGCGGCGGCAGGCCCGTGGCTTGATCACGCACACCAAAGTGCCCACACAATCCCTGGCCGCCGTCACGCGCAGCGCAGACGCTATACGCGAGATCCCGGCGATCCGGTTGGCCCGCGAGACGTCCCCCTTTCAACGCCGAGGCTTTCGATTGCGGCGACCGTTTCTCATGACCGGAATGAGCCCGCCCACGCCAATGCTCTGCAAAGAAGACCCGCAAGGAGGGGAGTTCGTGGAACCACACGCGACGCGCCATAGCGCGCCTCAACAATTGAGGTAGGTTCGCAGGTCGTCGTCTGAACAATCCGAGGGGGTCGCTTCATAAGATTACCGCGACGCCAACCCATTGGGCACCGACGGACTGCCAGGTACCCCAAATATTTCGCCCGTTCGCTGGGCCCAAGCCATGAGCTGACCGTCTCGATCAAAATCAAAACAATACGCCGTCGGAACCCAGTGCAGCGTGTACGTTCGCGTGGCGCGCGAAAGCAGAGTGAGTCTTACCCGCCAGCTGCCATCCGAACCAGCGACGGCAGTGTCGACCGGCCAGTCGGATGGCGCGCGCCGACTCCACACTGTGGCAACAACGGAAATGTATCCCGGTTGGTCAGCTCCACTGACGAAGACCTTTTGAATCGCTCCGTTCGGATCAGCTAGTAATGCAAGCGCGCGCGCCCGATTGACGGCGGTCAATCGAGTCAGAGGCCCGCGGCCGAGTTTCGGCGCGATGCCCTGTAATTCCGGAGCGCTGAAACCACCGAGCCGAAACGTCTCGCCATCCGTGAATGCCAAGAGGTAGGGATGCGAGTGATCGGACGGTATGGTTCCACGCCATACCTCAATTCCATCGGCAAGGTCTGACGCCTTCTCGAGTCGAACGCTACCGGGATCCACCGCCGGAGTCGCCGCCCGCGCGCGCACGGCAAGTTCGCTCTGAGCTTGTGCAGCGATGTCCGCGCGCATTGTCGCAGCGGCCTGCTGTGCCGTCAGCTTCCTGGACAGGACAACGACAACAAGCACGACACCGAAACAACGTTTGAGCAGAACACTTGTGGCTTGCATCAGTCACCTCGAACGTCAAGGTTTTCGCGCGGGGAGCCCAACCTCCTTTCGAGCTTTATTTTCAATTTGAATCGCGCATCCCTCGGTCATACAGCCGAGGGCGTGACTGGCTTCGTGGGTCAGAACTACCACGGAATTGACGGGAACTCCGATCAGTATAGCCCCCTGCGCAAAGTCCGCAGGATTGAAGGTGATTGTGCCTCCGCTGCCGTGACCCTGCACCGGTGTTGCATCCGTGCATCCAACGATGATTCCCTGCGCCGTGCACTTCGCTGGAAGAGATCCCTTCTTTATCTCCCAATAGTCCTTGCTTGCCTCGAGCCTTTTTAGTTCCTGATCGCACGTGCTCGACTTGGCCTGGCAGTTGTCGACTTGAGGCTGCGCGTCTGGATCGACGTAGACACTGTCAGGCCTAAGGCCGAACGGATCGGACGAGTTACACATCTACCGGCCGATGGTAGCTTGCCACCACCATAGAGCGGAGGTGGTCCATGCGACCGGCAGAGCGAATCATGGAGCGGGAGGAGTACGCGCGCCAGTTTCCCGTGCACGTGGGCGTCGATGCGGGGAAGAGTTTTCACAAGCTGGTGGCCTGCGGGCCGGACGGCGTGCGGACGAAGGCGGAGCGGGTGGAGGTCTCGCGCGCCGGGTTTGAAGGCGCGCTCCGATTTCTGCAGCAGACGTTTCCAGACCGTGCGCCGGCGCAGATGCTCGTCGCGATCGAGTTCGCGGGCCACTACGGGTATACGTTCGCGGAGTTCCTTCGAGCGGCGGGATGCGTGATCGTCACGATGCCGTCGGTGGTGACCAAGCGGCTGCGCGAGGTCGAGGATAACAGCCCGCGGAAAGACGATGCGAAGGACGCGGCGCAGATTTGCAAACTGGTGCGCGCGGGCCTGTTCGTGAATTACGCGGCGCTCTCCCCGTTGGTGTCCCAGCTCCGGGTGCTCGCGACCGAGCGACACCGCCTCGCGGTAGAAGAGACGCGGATGCGGATCCGCCTCCAAGCGATCCTCGATCTCGCGTGGCCGGAGTTCACGACGCATTTTCGCGTGCCCACGCGCACGGCCCGGGCGCTGTTGCGCCGCTGGCCGACCGCGGCCGATGTCGCCGCGGCCCGTCCGCGCGCCGTGGTCACGGTGATGAAGCGGGTCTCGCAGAATCACTTCAAGCCCGATCACGCGAAAGTGTTTCTCGCCACCGCACAAACGAGCGTCGCCATCCACCGGGATACGCCGGCTCGAAGGGCCGAGATCCACCGCTTGCTCGATCGCTGGGATCTGCTGCTCGCGCAGATCGAAACGATCGAGGTGGAGCTGGCGGTGTTGGTCGACGAGCACCCCGGCGCACGGGCGCTCCTGACGATTCCCGAAGTCGGCGTCGTGTGCGCGGCGACGCTGGTCGCCGAGGTGGGGACGCCGGAGAGCTTCGCCTCGCCGCGGCAGGTGCTGAAGCTCGCCGGGATGAATCTCGCGCGGCGCGAGAGCGGCACGTCACTCCGCAGTCGCGCCAAGCAAACGAAGCGCGGCCGCCCGCTCCTCCGGCGCCAGCTCTTCCTGCTCGCCGGCCGCTGGTGCCGCACCGGCGCGCCGTATCATCGCGCGTTTCTGGCGATGGCCGCGCGGAATGGGGGCTCCAAGATCAGTGCGATCTGCGCGCTCGCGCGGCGGCTCGTGCCGATGCTGCTGCATGTGATGCAGACCGGGGAAGCGTTCGATCAGCGGCGCTGGGAGGGCGCGCGGGTCGATCCGATGCTGCTGCCGGAGCAGGCCGCGTGAGATACTGAGAGACTCGTAGTGACTTGTGCCGCGCGTGGGGAGCAGCGGCGGTGACCTTGACCTCATCGAGACGAAGACCGCTTGGCCCTCGATCTCATTCGTAACTCCGTCGTCTGCTCTGCTCCCGATCCCGAACCGTCCGTGAAGATGTGTCGTGCGAGCAGGGCGCGCACCGTCACGCCCCACTTAAGCACCGAGGAACTTTGACTGTCGCGGCAAGGATCCACGACGCACGCTGCTGTTCGGCGCTGTTTGATAATTGAAGTGCCTCTCGCGACGTCTCGCGAGGCCGTTAGTTAGACCAGACCCACGCACCGCGTGCAGGACCGCGTGGCGGCAGGCCCGTGGCTTGATCACGCACGCCACAGTGCCCACACAATCCCTAGCCGCCGCCGTCACGCGCAGGGCAGACGCGAGGCGCGAGATCCCGGCGATCCGGTCGGCCCGCGAGACGGCATAATGGTAGTATGCTCGCGGCGCTCGTGCTCAAACCGGACTATTCCAGACGCGCACGGCCGTCGCCCAGGTCGCCCACACACACGCCTCGCCACGGCGTCACGCGCGAGAGTCCGCTAGCTAGGCGTGCACGAGCGCCGCAATGATCTCTAGGTCCCCCGGTTCAAGCATCAATGCAGTCAAATCCATCGCGATTGCAAGCTCCCCCGTCGTCGATCGGTAGACTTGGCCGACCAAGCTCTGAACTCCGGCGGTCGCGACTTCAGACAGCGATACCGGAGCGCAGAGAATGTTGAAATGAGACCCCGGACTGGCGTGCAAGTATGCTCGATGCGGCAGCTCATCGAAAAGGCCTTGAGGGGCACCGCCAGCCGGCCATACCTGGAAGCCGACGAGACTGCCATCCGCCGCGATCAAACGATCGTAAGTCGCAATGATCTCGCCGGGGTACGCGGGATGGTATTGAACTCCGTTCGCGGAGAATTGCGCCTCTGGGTTCGCCGCTCCCAGTGCGACGCTCAGTGAGGGCCGTAAGAACAGTGTCACCCAACCTGGCGATGCGATGGAAGGCATACAAATCCTCGGGAAGGTAGAAACTACTTTGGCCAACCTGCGAGTGCCGCATTGATCAATCTCATTCGCGCTGACTGCACGGCGATCGCCGCCGCCGTAATTTTCTCTGCGGGCGCAGTGCCTGCCAAGATGGGTCCCGCCACGCGGTTGGCGTAGTCGGTGAGCATCTCCTTTGTAACTCCTGGCGTCAGTGTGCGGCTCGCCAATCTTGCCTCAGCGCCAGCGGCTTTTTGACCGAGGAACTCTTGCAGGACTACCTGCATGCCATCACGGGCTGGCCCCGCAATGCGCGTAAACTCGGCACCTGCCTCGGCTGCCGTTCCTAATCCCTCCGTCACCAGAGCGATTCCGCCCTGAATCGCTGCTTCTTTACCCAAAGACCGCAAGCCGGACATCATCGAGTTTCCGAGATCGCCTAACCAATTCATCGCCGCCTGGGCCATGTCGTCGACTTTCGCTTGGAGCTGGTCGCTTGCGGAGCACGGCTTTCCGTCGTCCTTGCCGTCTGGCCCCGGGCACAATCCAAACGGATCGCTAGAGTT
>JBOHTH010000184.1:0-3183 GCA_050733535.1 Gemmatimonadaceae bacterium
AGCGGGTCGAGTTCCGCAGTGCGCAGCGGGTCGAGTTCCGCAGTGCGCAGCGGGCCGAAATGTCAGCGCGCTACAAAGAATTCGGTGTACGATCCAACCAACCCGCGCCGAACTTCAATCAAGTCAATTAATTCAGTCGGCACAGTAGTCCCAGTGATTCTCGAGAAAATGTCCGCGCGCCACTGGACTGCGGCCTTGTCGCCGTCGATCAGCATCGACACGATCGTATGGTCCGTGAGTTTGAACGACTTGATCATGATGGAAAGCAGCGGCTTGTACTGCTCCACGCCGGTTGCCGAGACTGAAACCGGCACGGGGTTGTTCGCCCCGGCAAACCGGAAGGCGGCATCGTTCGTGAAGGTCGCGCAGAGGCCGGGGAGATCACCCTGCACCCTGGCCGCGTACAGTCGATTGAGCAGGCGTTCGATTTCGGACCGATCGGTCATGAACTAATCCCCTTATCCGGTGACAATGCGTTCTGGCGACGGCTACGGATCCCCTCTCAAGGCGTGGGTGCGCGCGCTCGAGTTCACCGCGCCCATCGCCGCCAATCCGGCCGTAACGCTTCCGGATCGCGTGGATGAACTGGCTGACAAGTTCGGCTCCGCAACCGCGCTCATCTCGGGGAGCGTGTCTCTAAGCTATCGCACGCTTTCGGAGCAGTCCAATCGGTATGCGCGCTGGGCACTGCGTCAGGGGCTTGCCGCGGGCGATGTCGTGTGCCTGTTCATGCTGAACTGCCCCGAGTATGTGGCCATCTGGCTCGGGATTTCGCATACGGGGTGCATCGTTTCGCTCGTCAACAGCAATCTTACGGGCGACGCGCTCGCCCACGCCGTGAATATCGTCGCGCCGAAGCATGTGATCGCGGGTTCCGAGCTGGTCGACGCGGTCGCGGCGGTGCAGCCGAAGCTCGGGCCATCGGTGAAATGCTGGGCGTTCGGCGGCGACGGCCACGGATTTTCGCGTATCGACGAAGTCGTTCACGGTCTTTCGGGCGACCGTCTGGCGAAATCCGAATGCACACGGCCGACCATCGCGGACCGCGCGCTGTACATCTACACCTCGGGGACAACCGGTCTGCCGAAGGCCGCGAACGTCAGTCATCAGCGCCTCATGCAGTGGAGTTATTGGTTCGCCGGCATCCTCGATATTCAGCCGAGCGACCGGATGTACAACTGCCTTCCGCTCTTCCACAGCACGGGCGGCGTGGTGGCGGTCGGCGCGATGCTCGTGAGCGGTGCGTCGGTCGTGGTGCGACCGCATTTCTCCGCGAGTCGCTTCTGGGATGAAGTCATCGACTCCGGCTGCACGATGTTCCAGTACATCGGCGAGCTGTGCCGATTCCTCGTGAACAGTCCGACAAATCCGCGCGAACGCGACCACCAGCTGCGCGTCTGCTGCGGGAACGGGCTGGCGGCCGACGTGTGGGGCGAGTTCGAGGAACGCTTTCGCATTCCGCGGATCGTCGAGTTCTACGCAGCGACCGAAGCCAACTTTTCGCTGTTCAACTGTGAGGGAAAGCGCGGGTCGATCGGGCGAGTTCCGTCGTTTCTCGCGCACCGCTTTCCGCTTGCGCTTGTGCGGTTCGACGTCGACGCGGGCGAGCCAACGCGCGGCGCCGACGGATTCTGCGCGCGCTGCGCGCCGAACGAGGCGGGCGAGGCCATCAGTCGCATTCCCAATGACTCCTCGCGACTCGGCGGAAACTTCGAGGGCTACCGCGACGCGGCCGAGTCGGACCGCAAGGTCCTGCGGAATGTGTTCGAGGCGGGCGATGCATGGTTTCGCACCGGCGACCTTATGCGGCAGGACGAGGAAGGATTTTACTATTTCGTCGACAGGATCGGCGACACGTTTCGCTGGAAGGGCGAGAACGTTTCGACGACTGAAGTCGCCGCGGTGGTGAGCGCATTTCAGGGAGTGGTGGAAGCAATTGTCTACGGCGTGGCGATTCCGGGCGCAGAAGGACGCGCCGGGATGGCGGCGGTCGTCGCCGGAGCCGAGTTCGATCCAGGCGCGTTCTCGCGGCATCTCGCCGAGCGACTGCCGGAGTACGCGCGGCCGATTTTCCTTCGTTTCCGCAGTGCGATCGAAATGACGAGCACGTTCAAGCCCAGAAAACTGGATCTCATGCGCGATGGCTACGATCCGTCGCGCACGGCGGACGCGCTCTGGTTCAGCGATCGCGCGGCCGGGACGTTCGCGCGGATCGATCAAGCACTGTTCGAACGAATCAACACTGGAGCCATACGACTGTGACCAACGCAACCTTCCGGGCGAAGAACCCGGCAACTGGCGAGTCGCTCGATCAAGAGTTTGTCGAGGCAGGTGAGGCGGAGGTGGACGCTGCGCTCCGCGCCGCCGAGTCGGTGGCGCCGGCGTTCGCGCGATATACCGGAGAGGAGCGAGCCGGACTGCTGCGCGCGATCGCGCACGAGATCGTCGCACTCGGCGCGCCGCTGCTCGAGCGCGCAAACGCGGAGACCGGCATTCCTGTTGTGAGACTCGAGTTCGAGCGCACCCGGAGGGTGAACCAGCTGCTGCTTTTCGCCGACCTGCTGGATGAAGGATCGTGGGTCGAGGCGCGCATCGACACCGCGGATCCCGCGCGCACGCCGCCGCGGCCCGACATCCGTCGCATGCTCGTTCCGCTCGGCCCGGTCGCGGTGTTCTGCGCGAGCAATCTGCCGCTCGCATTTTCCGTGGCTGGAAACGACACGGCGTCGGCGCTCGCGGCGGGCTGCCCAGTGGTGTGCAAGGCGCATCCGGGGCATCCCGGCACCGCGGAGCTCACCGCGCGTGCGGTCGCGCGGGCGCTGGAAAAGTGCGGAATGCCGGCGGCGGTATTCTCGCTGGTGCACGGGTGGTCACATGTCGTGGGCCTCGCGCTCGCGAAACATCCGCTGACGCGGGCTGTTGGGTTTACAGGATCACTTCGAGGCGGGCGGGCGATTTTCGACGCGGCCGCCGCGCGTCCGGAGCCGATCCCGGTTTACGCCGAGATGGGAAGCATCAATCCTGTCTTTCTTCTGCCGTCCGTGCTCGCCCAGCGCAGTGACGCGCTCGCGAAGGGACTCGCGCAATCGATCACGGCCAATGTGGGACAGTTCTGCACGAATCCCGGCGTGCTGCTCGGCGTGCGCGGCGGGGACCTCGACGCGCTCGTGCAGGCTGTTGGGC
>JBOHTH010000185.1:0-12264 GCA_050733535.1 Gemmatimonadaceae bacterium
GCGCCCGCTGCGAAGATCGCCGCCATCGTCCCGGCGGCGCCCGCGCCAATCACGACAACGCGCTTCACCAAATCTTCACGCGCACGCTGTCCGCACGGTACATCTTGTCGCCCGGCTTCACGCCGAACGCCTGATAGAAGTGCGGCAGGTTGCTCACCGGCGCCCACGCGCGCATGAAGCTCGGCGCGTGCACGTCGCTCTTCACGTGCGTGCGAATATTCTCGGGCCTGATCGCGGTCATCCAGCTGATCGACCAGCCGACGAAGTACCGCTGCGCAGGCGTGAGGCCGCCGATCGACTTCCCGTCCTTGTATTCCTTGGTCTTCGTGAACGCATCCCAGCCGAGCTGCACGCCGCCAAGGTCTGCGATGTTCTCACCCTGCGTTGCGCTGCCGTTCACATGGAGCGAATCCACGGCGATGTAGCCGTTGAACTGTGCGATGATCTTCGCGGCGCGGGCGTTGAACTCCTTCGCGTCGTTGGGTGTCCACCATTCCTTGAGATTGCCTTTCTCGTCGAACTGCCGGCCCTCATCGTCGAACCCATGCGTGATCTCGTGACCAATCGTGCTTCCGCCGGCGTACGCGTAGACGATCGCATCGTCCACGAGCGAATCGGCGATCCCCGGGAGGATGAACGCGGCCGCCGGCAGCACAATCTCGTTGTTCGACGGGTTGTAGTACGCGTTGTACGTCTGCGGCGTCATATCCCACTCGGTCCGGTCCACCGGCTTGCCGAGTTTCTTGATCTCGAAGTCGCTGCGCCACGCGTTGCCGCGGATGGCGTTGCCGAGAAACGACGTGCGATCGACGTCGAAATTCGAGTAGTCCCGCCATTTATCGGGATAGCCGACTTTGATCATCACGGCCGCAAGCTTCTTGAGCGCGCGCTCCTTGGTCGGCGCGCTCATCCAGTCGAGCGCGCGAATCCGGTCGGCAAACGCGGCGAAGATCTCACCGACGAGCTTGCGATATCGCTCCTTCGTGGCGGGCGAGAAATATTTCTCGACATAGAGTTGTCCGAGGGCGTCGCCGAGGTACCCTTCCTGCTCGTCGAGCATCCGCTTCCAGCGGGGACGCTCGACGGTCGTGCCGTTCATGATCGTGCCGTAGAAATGGAAGTTCTGCTTGTCGAACTTCCCGCCGGCCTCAGCGGCGTACGTGTTCGCAAGCTGCCACCGCAGGTACGCCTTGAGGTCCGCGAGCGGGAGCGATGTGAGCGTCTCTTCGAGCTGCTGGTAGAACTCCGGCTGGCCGACAATCACGCTGTTCACGCCGCGGATGCCGCCCTCCGCGAGGAACGGACGCCAGCGGATTGCGGGCGTGAGCTTTGCGAGGCTGTCGAGCGACATCGCGTGGTAATTTTTGTGCGGGTCACGGAGGTCTTCGAGCTTCCGGGAGGCGCCGGCGAGCTGCGTCTCGAGCGCCATCACCGTCGCGGCTTCCGTCGCGGCGCGAGCGGGTGCGTCGCCGAGCAGCTCGAACATCTTGCCGACGTGCGTCACATACTCGGCGCGCAGCTTCTTTGCACGGCTGTCCGTGTCGAAGTAGTAGGCGCGGTCCGGAAGGCCCAGCCCGCCCTGGTAGAAATGCAGCGCCATACGATCGCTGTTCATTTCATCCTGCGAGATCGATGGACTGAAGAACGCATTGACGCCGATATACTGCAGATGGGCCGCGTCGCCCAGCAGCGCCTGCAGATCGCGCGCCGCCGCGATGCGCGCGAACTCGCGGGCGAGCGGCGCCATGCCCTGTTTGTCGTTGGTCACGGAGTCCATCGCGGAAAACCAGAAGTCGCCGATTTTCTGCGCGTTGCTGCCCTTGGCCGCCTTCGTGTCCGCCGCGGCGGCTTTGCTGATGCCGAGCACGCGCTGGTAGGTCTCGTCCTGCACGACGTTCGCGATTCCCCACGCGCGCTCCGCCGGCGGGATCGGGTGCGCTTTGAGCCACTTGCCGACCGAGTAATGGTAGAAATCCTGACGCGGGTCCACGGTCTTATCGATAAACTCGTCGAGGTAATTCGCGGCGGTCACGGTTGCTCGCTGCGCGCGAACGATCCGCGGCGCGATTCCGACGGCCGTGGCGAGCGCGACAACGACAATGAAGCGAGGCTTATGCACGAGAGCGATCCATGAGTTGAGTTGCATGTTTCTTGAGTCGCACGAGGACGGTGTACTCCGGATCCACCAGCTGAATGATCGGCGCCCGCGCGTTCTGCGCCACGAACTGATACGCGTCCATTTCGGACATTCCTGCATTCTCGCGAACCCAGCCGATCATCGCCTTGAAGGCGACGCGCGCTGCGTCCTCGAGCGGGCGGCCCGACCCGACGAACATGATTTCGTCGGCGTTCTCGATTCGTGGAATGGGCGTGGCCGTCTTCTTGTTTAACTCCACATACACCTCGACGTTCAGCGCCCCCTCGATGGCGGCGCCCATGATCTCGCCTTCTCCCATCGCGTAATGGCCGTCTCCGAAGGAGAGGAGCGCACCGGGAGCGTTTACGCCGAGATAGACTGTGTTCCCCGCGCGTACCTCCGGGCAATCCATGTTGCCGCCGAAATTCCCGGGGACGATTGTCGTCCGCACCTCGCCGCCCGCGGGCGCCACGCCGATGCATCCGAAGAACGGCGCCATCGGAACCTCCCACGAATGCCTGCCGTCGGCCGATGTCGTGCGCGCGACGTTCCGCTTTGCGTCCACGTCATATCGCCATGTCGTCTCGGGAAAATCGGGGCCGAGCATGGCGGTCTGATCGTTTCCGACGAGCGCGCCGAACCCGGGGCTGAACGATGACACGGCGTACGATCGCGCCGGTTCGAGTTTGATGATGTGGACGACGACGGTATCACCTGGCTCCGCACCTTCGATATAGAACGGGCCGGTCTGCGGATTGTCGTGCCCCGGCGGCATTTTCTTCGACGGCAGATCCGCCGCGGTCTTCACCGCGCCGTCGAAGCAGTCCTCGGTCCACGTGACAATCCGCGTGCCGGGCTTGATCCGCTGCCGCGGCGAGGCGCCGCCGAAGGTGTAGACGAGTTCTTCGTGCTTCGGAATCCAGTTGAGCACGGGCGCGTCCGCGGGAACGTTCGCAATGCTCGCCGGTGTTGCCGTCGCCGGGGTTGCTGCCGCTCCTGGAACCGCAGAGGTGCCGGACGCCGCGTCATGCGCACCGTCGCTGCACGCCGCGATGACGCCCATGACCCCGAGCGGAGCGCTGACGAGGAAATCCCGGCGCGAAGTCATCCTTACCTCTGGAGATGGTGAGAGTTGTCTGCTGCCCTCCTGATAAAGTACCTCAACCCCATTCGACCCGGCGCGGAGTGCGAAAAGGGCGCGCCCCGGAAGGTCGCGCCCTTTCGCTCCAGCATCCAATCTCATTCCTCGCAGCTACTCCAGAATCCGGGATTCCTCCTCCGCACTCCGCATCGGGACGAAGTCCCGCCTCCCGCATCCATCAGGCGCCAGGTCCGGTCGTCATCCCCGCGCTGATCTTCCCGCTGAACTGCAGATCGTAGTTGTTCGGCGTGCGCGTGTGGTAGCTCTTATAGGTCGCCGTGTGAATGTCATGCTCCTTCTCCGGCGACGACGCGATCGCGCCCGTGTCCACACGCGCCTGCAGTCCGCGCGCGCAGCACTCGGCCCAGATCTTGTCCGCGTCAAACGGCGTCACGCCGAACGAAATATGGTTCATCACCGCATGGCGCTCGGCGGGCATCTCGAACGTGGGCGATGTCGAGTTGCCGCCGCGGATCAGCAGGCCGCCGATTTCCGGCGAGATCTGCGTCTCGTTCTGGCTCCCTTCGTCGCCGAGTCCCTTCCAGCCGAGGAGGGCCTCGTAGAATGCGACCGTTTCCTTGTAGCTGGTGACCGCGTATGAGATGTGGTCGAGATAGACCGTCTTCAGCCCCATCGATTCGAACGGCATGTCGACACTGAGCTTCCCGTTAGCCGGACCCTGACGGCGATTTTTCTTTGTGCCGTTGGTGATCTGCACATCCATGCCGTCAGGATCCTTCACATGGAAGCTCTGGAAGTCCTTTCCGGCGTGGTCAGCGACCGGATTGAGCCCGCGCTCCTTCAGTGCGGCCTCCACCTTCTTGGTGTCCCACGGCGTGATGCCCCAAGCGAAACCGTCCCAGAGCGCGCCGGCGCCGGCGATCGTCGGAACCTTGGGCGTATCGCACGCCGCCATGTGGCTCGGGTCAACGCGCGGAGCGCCACCGCGACCGCCGGCACCGCCGCGACCCCCAGCACCACCGCGAGCGCCGCCTGCTCCGCCACCGCCACGACCTCCGCGCCCACCACCTACCGGCGGCGTATAACCGCCCTTGATGATGACGCCGCCCCAGTCACCGATGTCCATATAGATGCCGTTGGCATCGTTGCTGCGGACCTTCCAGCCGAGGAACGCGGCATACCACGCGGCTTCCTTCTCCGCGTCGGTGACTTTCATGGAGAAGTGGTCCATGAGGACCGTCTTCCACCCCGTCGACGCGAACGGCGCCTTCATAGGCACCTTGCCGCAGGCCGCGGTCGTGTCCTTGTCGCGGCCGGCGCACTGGCCCTGCGCGAACATCCGGTTCAGCGGCACTGCCGTCGCGGCCGCGGCAAAGCCGAGCGCCTGAAGAAGTTGACGACGCGAGATCGTTCCTCGGTCGAAGCTGGCGAACAGAGTGGTGATTTCATCTGCCATTGGTCACATCTCCGGCGGGGGATACTGATGATGGGCTGATTCTGTTACGTGCTGTGAAGGGGTTCCGCTGGGCAGATTATGCCGCCTGTCGGCGTTGGCGGCAAGGCTTCGACCCGCTGCTTCGACCCGCTGCGCACTGCGGGATTTCGACCCGCTGCGCACTGCGGAGGGGATGCGGGACCGCAGCCCGCAGCGGGGCGAGTTCCGCAGTGCGCAGTGACTTGACTCTATCTACCGGAACCTCACGCCTCCTCTCATCACAAACACCACCCTCTTCGTCGCCGTAATATCGCGCGATGGATCGCCGTCCAGTGCCACGAGATCCGCGTCGTATCCCGCCGCGATTGATCCAATCTTGTCTCCCATCCCGAGCGACGCGGCGCTCGCCGACGTCGCCGAGACGATCGCGTCCATCGCCGACTGGCCCGCCTGGACGCGGCATACGAGCTCGTCCGCGTTCCGGCCGTGGGCGCCCGCGACCGCGTCAGTGCCGAACACGATTTTGAGCCCCGGCGTCTTGAGCGCCCGCGCGAACATCGCTTTCGCCGTCGGGATCGCCGCCTTCAGCGGACGCAGCGTGGAATCAGTGAAGTTGTACATCGCCGGATGATCGATGTAGTTCTGAAACACGAGACACACCTGCGGATCGAAGATCGTGCCGTGCTCGGCCATCAACTTGAGCTCGGCGTCCGTGACATACGTGCCATGCTCGATCTGCGTGCAGCCAGCAAGGGTTGCCGCGCGGACGCTCTGCGCGCTGATCGCATGCACCAGCGTGCGAAGCCCGACCGCCTTGGCCTCGCTGCAGATCGCGCCTATCTGTTCGTCGGAAAGCGTCTGCGCGCCGCCCGCGCCGAGACCGGACGACGCGAAGAGCTTGATGAGATCGGCCCCCTGCTCCTTCAGCTGGCGCACCTGCACGCGGAACGAGTCGGCTGGTGTCCGAACGTTGGTCAGCTGCGTGATCGACGTGAGGAGGCGCGGGCCAGGGATTTCACCGCGCGCCGTGGCGTCGCGAAGGTCGAGATCTTCCGGGCCGCCGACGCTCTGGATGGTTGTGAATCCACCCATCAGCGTCGCATACAGGTTGCCGGCGCGCGCGAGCGCGGCCTCTGCGGGCGTATCGCCGCTGCGCTGCGAGTTACGCTTCCCGTGCCGGTCGACATACCAGCCGGGGTGCGTATGCGTGTCGATCAGCCCAGGGATGAGCGTCGCCGAGCCGAGCTCGATGGCCTTGGCACCGGGCACGTTCGGCCGTGACGGGGCAACGCGCTCGATGTGGGTACCGCGCACAACGACATACGCGTTGTGCACCGATCCGCCGCGACCGTCGAGCATCGTGCCGGCGTGGATGACGAACACCGAATCCGACGGCGCGCTGGGGGGCGTCATCGGTACGCCAGCCTTCGAAAGCGCGCCGGTCCCGCCGACTATTGGAATCGAAAACGACGAATGGGCCAAGTCGATCGTAAGTTCAGTGCCGGCACGCGGCCAGAGCGTGAACTCGCGATCACTCGACATGATCATCACGGCGAGCCGTTTGCCCGCAGGGACGAACTCGTCGTCCGGCTCGAGGTCGAAGGTGACGTCGTAGAACTTTCCCGGCGTGAGCGGCTCACCAACATCCTTCGACTCGTAGTTGCCGCCGTGCGTGAGCGCCTTGTAGTTCTGGATGTCGGCCCAGCCACGTGTGATCACGCCGGTGTGACTCTGCGATCCCACGCGAGCCGAGTCGTACGGAAGCATCACAAGCCAGACGCTGAGGTTCGCCGCCGGCTTGCTCGACGCAATGCGAAGTGTGACGCGCGGAGTTCCCGAGATGTGCACCGTGTCGGTGAGCGTCGCGGTCGCGTAGAGCAACCGGTTCGGTGACTGCGCAGCGCTCGCGTTCGCGCTCCCGCTCATGCCCACATCGTCCACGAGTGTGTCGATGCCGTTCGCTGCGGCGGCGGGCGCAAGCGCCGCGATGCCCGTACCACCCGAAGTCGGATACAACACGACCGGCACGGAGCCCGGCACAGGGACCGACGCGAACGGTGTCGGCGCGGTCATTGTGCGGCCGCGGCCGCGACCGCCGCGCTGCGGGCCGGCGGCGATGACCGGCGCTGCTGCGCCCGGCGCTTGCGCCGCGGCATCCTGCACGATCCACACCGGCGGATCCTTCTCGACGCCGTTGTCGACCCCGTACAGATAGTGGCTGAACCAGCGGTTCACCATCTCCGCCGGCGGATTGCCGCCGTGGCCGCCCTGATGCAGGTAGATCGAAACCGGAAGGCCGCGCGCCTTCATCTCATTGTAGATGCGCACGCTGTGCTCGGGCACGACGTTGTAGTCGTTGAACCCGTGCGCGAGCAGAACGGCCGCCTTGATGTTCTTCACGAACGGCAGCAGGTCGCGCTCGTACCAGAACTCATTCATGTCCCCGGTCGCGCGGTCCTGTCCCTTCGGCCCCGCGAAGACGCCGTTCTTCCAGATCTTGTCGCAGGTCGCGCGATCCGCGGGATTTCCGCTGGCGATGAAATCATAGAGCACGTCGACATCTTCGCCGAGGTAGCCGCCCGGCGAACGGACCAGTCCGTTGGAACGGTAGTAGTGGTAGTACGATGTGTTCGGCGAGACCGGGATCACGACCTCGAGTCCTTCCACGCCGGTCGTCGCGGCCGCGAGCGGGAGTGTGCCCTCGTATGAGGTGCCGATCATCCCGACTTTGCCGGTTGACCAGGAAGTCGCCTTCACCTCTTCGCTGCCCGTCTCGGTCGAGTAGCCTTTTGCGCGGCCGTTCAGCCAGTCGACGACGAACTTCATCGCGGCCCGTTCAGGGTAATCGCCGACCGTCGGACATCCCTGCGACATTCCGGTGCCGCTCGCCTCTGAGTGCACCACCGCGAAGCCGCGCGGCACCCACTCGTTCACGAGCGCGTTGGAGATGCGATGCCGGTTGGGCTCGTACGCCGGCGGAGCCATCGGCGCTCGGGGCGGCGGTGGCGCGCCGAGTTCCTGGCGCACGTCCCAGTTGACGTCGTCGCGCGCCGTGCCGGCGTAGTACGGACTCGAGCCGTAGACGATCGAGACTTTGAGCCCCGACTCCGTCTGCGCCGGGCGCGTGACGTCGACATGCACGCGGTCCTTCTTGCCGTCGTGATCCGTGTCGAAGTCGGTCTCGACCCAGAGATCCTGGCGGATCCATTTCGTGGAATCCTGGAACGCGGGGACGATCTGCGCAGTTCCATTCGCGAAGACGGGGCCGGGTTTATCGCCCGGCTGCGAACTCTGCGCGCGTGAAATGCTCGGCGTGAAGGCGAGGGCGGAGGCGATCGCCACGCGCCATACGAGCGGCGCGCAAAGGTGCGATGTATGGGAAGTCATCCGCACAAAATGGGGCTCGGCATGGCGGGTGCGCAAACAACGCCGTCTCCGACCGCTATGCCCTCATCTTCCCAACAGTTTCCTCATGTACGCCCGCACAAGCGTGAGCGGGTGTCCAAGGAGAATCTCGAGGCGGCCCAGCATCGACTGCGGATCGCGGTAGAGCCCCAGCTGCTGCATGAGGCTGCTGCGGTCGTAGTAGATCCGTTCGCTCGCGAGGCGCCCGTCCTCGTCGAACGCATAGAACCCGCTGAGCGGGATCTCGACCCTGCGCCCAGTGGCCGGAAGACCGCGCCACGCGCCGAGATGCGTGCCAGTGATGATGACCTCGAGCGCGACGGCGTCCTCCGTCGCGAGGCGACGCTTGACGTCGATGCGCAGGTCAGGGAGCGCGGCAAGCAGGCTCGCGTAGTACCCCTGCACCGCGTCGCGCCCTTCATGGTGCTCGCCCCACGGCTCGTCGTCGTACCGGGCGTTCGCACCGAACGTCGCCATGATACCCGGCAAGTCGTGTGCGTTCTCGCGGCGGAGGTGTTCCTCCACCATTCGAGTGCGCGCGAGGATCAGGTCGTTCGGCAGCGTGACCATCGCGACTAGCGGCAGGCTGGATCGTTGCGAGCGTTCGTCACGCCGCGCGGCGGGAGCGGCGCTTTCTCCACAAGCCGCCGCAGCTCCGCGATCGGCTGCGGACTGTCGTCCACCTGCAGACGCAGCACGACGTCGTTGTGCAGCCACACGCCGCCGCACTTCTTGACGATGATCATCGCCGCCGACTGCATCCCGCGCCGGTCGCCGCCCGCGGCCTGCCCCGCTTCGATCCCCGCCAGAAGACGGAAGGCGAGATGCCCCTTCGTGCGGGTGAACGCGGCGACCATTGAATCTGGAACGGCCTTGCTCGCCAGTGTGTTTCCCTGCGCGGTCACGTGAACGCCCTGCTTGTCGCCGAACTCCGCCGGCGCGGTTGGCCCCGTGTACGCCGCAACATTTCCCTTTGCATCGACGACCGCAAACTGACGTCCGGTTTTTGCCCAGCGCGCGGAGTCGGGATTTGGGTCGTGATCCCATACATACTTCACGACATCGGCCGCCGATTTCCCCTCGCGAAGCAGCGCGAGCGCCTGCGGACCGTAACTCACGTCGACCACGGCCTGCGTCGCGACGACGCCCACGCCGGCCTCCGCCCACAACACGCCGTTCCCCACTGAAAACACGCGCGATTGCACCGCGCCGCCCCACTCTCCGGTCACGGAGTCGTAGGCGATGATCGAGAACGTCCCTGTTTCAGGAAGATCGACGGCGGGCGCCGGACGAAGTGCGATGTGCGCGCACGCCGCCGCGCCGAGCGCCGCGACACCAACGACAACCGCCGTGCGCCGCGCGCCGCGCGAATCGCGACCGCTCACTGCGCTCTCAGCGCGACGCCCGGATCGATCCGCGCCGCGCGCGCGGCCGGCACCCAGCACGCTGCGACACCGATCGCCGCCATGAGCAGCGCGACCCCGCCGAGCGTCACCGGATCGCGCGGCGCCACGCCGAACAACAGTCCCTGCATCACCCGCGCGAGCAGGAGCGATCCACCGACGCCGACCACCAAGCCGAGACCGACAAGTGCACCGCCCTCCGACAGCACCATCCGCTGAACCTGACCTGCGTTCGCGCCAAGACTCATGCGAATGCCGATTTCGTTGGTGCGCGCTGTGACCGAGAACGCCAGCACCGCCGCGATGCCGATCGCGGCGACGATCAGCGCGAGAATCCCGAACGATCCCACCAGCAGGGCGTTCAGCCGCCGCGGCGCGACACTCTCGTCGCGAATCTGGTCCGCCGTGAGCACATTCGAGATCGGCTGCGTCGGCGCGAGCGCGCGGATGAGTTTCGTGGCGCTCGGCGCGAGCGCCGCTGCGTCTCCCTTGGCACGGATCACGAACGCCTGCGGCGCAAAGGGTGACTGCGTGATCGGAATGAATTCCGCAGGAAGCGCCGCCGCATCGAGGCCGCCGTCCTTCGTGTCGCCGACGACACCCACAACCGTGCTCCAGTCATTCTCCTTGAGCCCGATGAACCTGAGCACGTCACCCGTCCACGCGACGCGGCGCCCGATGGCGTCCGCTCCGGGAAAGAGAAGATCGGCGAGCGATTTGTTCAGGACAACGACCCGCGCTGAACTGTCGCGATCTGTCGTCGTGAACTCGCGTCCCTTGACGATCGGTATGCCCGCCGCCTTGAAGTAGTCGGGCCCCGCAGTGCGATACTCGGCCTGCGGCTGCGGCTGGCCGACGGCAAGCGGGCGGTTCTCGGCCTTGACCTCGAGCATGAAACCCGCTGAGCGGAGCGGTACGACCGACCCCACGCCAACGTCCTGTACGCCAGGCATCGCCATCAGTTCGCCCTGCATATGGTTGTACTCCGACACGGTCTTCGCCTCGTCCTGCAAGCCAGTGAAGTCGTGCGGCACCTCCATGGTGAGGACGTGCTCGCCGTTCATCCCCGTATCCACCACGGCGAGTTCCTGCATCGTGCGCGTCAGCAGCCCCGCTCCCGTGAGAAGGATGACCGACACCGCCACCTGCGCCACCACGAGCGCCTGCTGCAGGCGCTGACGCTTCACACCACCCGTCGAACGCTTGCCGCCCGACGCGAGCGATGATCCGAGCATGTGCTCGCTCGCGATCTTCGGCGCAAACGAGAGCAGGAGCGCGACGAGCACCGCGAGCCCCAGCGCGAATGAAAGGACCACACCGTCGACGCGAATCTCGTCCGCGCGCGGACTGTATCGCTGGGCGAACGCGACGAGCAGTTTGACTCCCGCGAAGGCGATCACCAGTCCCAGCGCCGCACCCGCGAGCGCGAGCACGAGGTTCTCCACGAGCAGCAGCTTGCGGAGCCGCCGCGTGCCGGCACCGAGCGCCGCACGCACCGTGAGTTCGTGTTCGCGCCGCACCCCGCGCATGAGCGTGAGGTTGGTGACATTCGCACATGCGATCACGAGCACGAACGCCGCCGCGCCCATCAGCAGGTACAGCGTGAGCTCCGCACGCTGCCCGAGCACTTCCTTGAACGGCGTCAGCGTCACCTTGTAGCCCGACGCCGCGTCGTAGTCTGCCGGATACGCTGCGTGCACGCGCTTGGTGATCGCGTCCACCTCCGCGCGGGCCTGCGCGACCGTCGCGCCGGGCGCGAGGCGCGCGATCATCTGCGTCATGCGGTGCGTGCGCCCCTGCACCATCAGCGCACTCACATGGTGGTCGCTGATCACCATGTTGGTGAGCGCATCGATGCGCGCCGGAAAGTACGGCGCCGACTGCAGCACGCCGACGACTTCCGCCGACTTGCCGCCCATTCTGAGCCGCTTGCCGATGATCGTGCTGTCACCGCCAAAGTGGCTCATCCAGTAGTCGTAGGTGAGCATCGTCACGGGCGCGGCGCCCGGTCCGTCATCACCCGGCGTGAAGGCGCGGCCGAGCACCGGCGAGAGTCCCATGACCGTGAAGTAGTTCCCCGTCACGAGGCCGAGGTCGATCCGCGACGCACCCTTGTCGCCCAGCAGCGTCACGGTGAGCGGCGAGTACTCGGCGATGCCGCCGAGCGTCTTGGACTGCTGGCGGAAATCGTTGATCTCGGGAACCGAGAACGCGATGTTGTCCTGGTGCGACGACTCGACCGACTGGCGGAGGTACATCAGACGGTCGCCGTCGCGATGCGGCAGCGGCTTGAGCATGACGCCGCGCACCACGCTGAAGATCGCGGTGTTCGCGCCGATGCCGAGCCCGAGCGTCAGGATGACGGCAATCGTGAAACCGCGTGCGCGGGCAAGGCTGCGGAGGGCGTAGCGGAGGTCGAGCATCTTGGGTCCTGTGAGGGAACTGGGGCTTCACGATGCTACAGCCGCGGCCAAATGGGAAGGCGCGCCGGGCTGATCAGTGACGCGCGCGTGACACGGCAGTCGCAACGCTGTGGCACGACCGGGGTACGCTTGAGTAACCCGAGAGGTCTCGCCCATCGACACTCCGCGCGTTCGCCAAACGTTCGCCATTGCGGCAGCGACCCTCCTCACGGCCGCGGCGACGAGCGTCGCCTCCGGTACCGGTGCCTTCAGTCGCAATCCTACAATCACTACGCGCGGCGCAGGGCCGGACGTCGTCCTCCTCAGCGGGCTCCTCGGCGGCGCCGCCCGGCTGGCGCCGCTCGGCGACTCCCTGGAGC
>JBOHTH010000186.1:0-5259 GCA_050733535.1 Gemmatimonadaceae bacterium
AGAGCAAGCCCGCGTCGTTCATGGATTCCGATCGCGCCGCGCTCGTCACGACCGGCAACACCGACGACGACCTCGCCCTTCTCGCCAACTGTGACTGGATCGTCGAAGTCATCATCGAGCAGGCGAAGCCGAAGCAGGAGCTCTTCGCGAAACTCGAGACCGTCGCGCCGAACGCGGTCGTCACCTCGAATACGTCCGGCATTCCGATGTCGGTCCTCCTCGAGGGGCGCGGTGAAAAATTCCGGCGCCAGTTCTGCGGCACGCATTATTTCAATCCGCCGCGCTACATGCACTTGCTCGAGATCATCCCGACGCCGTTCACGGCGCCGGACGTTCTCGCCACGCTGCACGACTTTCAGCAGCGCATCCTCGGCAAGGGCATCGTCATCGCCAAGGACGTCCCGGGGTTCGTCGCGAACCGCCTCGGCGTGCACGGCATGGTCTCCGCGGGCCGCCTGATGATGGAGTTCGGCCTGACCATCGGCGAAGTCGACACCCTCACGGGCGCGCTGATCGCACGGGCGAAGACCGCGACGTTCCGCACCGGCGATCTCTCCGGCATCGATGTCCTCGTTCATGTCACCGAAGGGCTCAGCGCCGCGACCGGCGAAGATTTCGCCCTCGCGCCGTGGATCCACGACCTCGTGAAGTCCGGACGGATGGGCGACAAGACGAAGGCGGGATTCTACAGCAAGCAGGGGAAGGACATCCTCACGCTCAACTGGAAAACGCTCGAGTACGAAAAGCAGGAGCGGTATTCGACCCCTGAAATCGAAGCGCTTCTCAAGTTGCCGAGCGCCGAACGCGTGAACAAGGCGAAAACGCTCGGCGGCACGCACGGCGATTTCCTGCGCAAGCTGCTGGTCGAGCAATCGCACTACTGTCTCATGATGACGCCGCAACTCGCATACGATCTCGCTGCCGTCGATCGCGCGATGGAGTGGGGCTACGGCTGGGAGATCGGGCCGTTCAAAGTCATGGACTCACTGGGGCTCGACTGGCTGCGCGCCGAGTTTTCAAAGGCGGGCATGAACGAGCCGCCGCTCCTTAAGAGTGCCGGAAAGTCGTTCTACGAACAGTCGGCGTCCGGCACGACGATCGCGACCGTCGACGCGGGACGTGCTGCGCTTCCGCCCGTGCCCGGGCAGCTTTCGCTCGCGGTTTTCAGGCAGCAGGGAAAAGTCCTCGATGAGAACCGCGAGGCGCGCTGCGTTGACGTCGGAGACGGCGTGCTCTGCCTGGAGTTCTGCGGGAAGATGAACACGCTCGGCGCGGGCGTGCTGGAGCTGCTCGCCCGAACGATCGATCGCATCTCGAACGGAACGTACGTCGGCCTCGTGCTCGGCAATGACGATCCGCGCACGTTCACGGCCGGGGCGAATCTCGGCGCGGCCGCGGGCGCCGCGGCGGCGGGCGACTGGAGGGCGATTGAGTCGACGATCAAGACCTTTCAGGATGCCGTGATGAGCGTGCGGCGCGCACCGTTTCCCGTCGTCGCCGCGCCATTCGGTCTCACGCTCGGCGGCGGTGTGGAGCTCTCCCTCCACGCCGATCGCGTCCAGGCGCACGCCGAGCTCTACATGGGCCTCGTTGAAGTCGGCGTCGGGATCATCCCGTGCGGATGCGGCACCAAGGAACTGCTCTTCCGGTTCACCGACGCGCTCAAACCGTACGAAGAAGCGGATCCATTTGAAGCCGCGAAGCGTGCGTTCAAGCTCATCGCGCTCGCACAGATGAGCGGAAGCGCGGCCGAGGCGCGGAAAATGGGTTTCCTGCGCCCAGTCGCGGATCGCATCTCGTTCAATCGCGACTTGCTGATTGCCGACGCGAAGGCGCGCGTGCTGGACCTCGCGCCGGGCTATGTTGCGCCCCCGATGCAGACGTTGCGTGTGCTCGGCAAGGAGTCACTCGGCAACCTCAAATACGCGCTGTTCTCGTTCAGGGAAGCCGGACAGGCGAGCGATCACGACGTGCGCATTGGCACCGAGATTGCGTACGTCCTCTCTGGCGGCGACGGGCCGCCGCGGGACGCCACGGAGCAGGACATCGTCGATCTCGAGCGCGAGGCCGCGCTGAAGCTGCTCGGCACGAAAGAGACGCAGGCGCGCATCAAGTACATGCTGGAGACCGGCAAGCCACTCCGAAACTGAACGCGGGCGGAACCCATGCAAGTCGTCCTGCAGACGCCAACTGAGTTGGTGGTGCACGACGGACGATGGCACAACGTCGTGCTTGGCGCGCTGTTCGCCGCGTTGGGCGGAGGCGTGATGTGGCTGCGCTGGACGCATCCAACCGGATGGAGCGGCAACGCCGGGCCGTGGGTCGTGTACGTCGTCGGGACGATGTTCGTGCTTGCGAGCGGCGTGATTTTCTGGGTCGCCGCGGACCGGCGATGCGTCGTCGATCGAACCGCGCGCAGCGTCGCGCTGGTCGTGCAGCGCCTGGTGCACCGGCAGAGCACGCTGCTTCCCTTCAAGGACATCGCCGACGTCGCGCTGGAAGAGTCCGCGGGCATGCCGACCGTCGGTTCGAACACGAGGAGTGCGCCGACGTACCGGGTGGTGTTCCTCATGAAGGACGGGTCGCGCGTGCCGTGGACGCCGTACTCGACCGGCGACCGCGTGTCGCAGGAGACGTGCGCAGCGGCGGTGAGGACGTTCGGCGGATGGGGCGGCTCGGCGGCCGAACAGAGCCAGCCCACCACGCCAACGCCGTCGTTCATCTCGCATCCGGTCGCCACAAGCTGGGGCTGCGTGGGTGCGTTCCTCTCGATTTTCGTCGCCGTCGGGTTGGGGCTCTTTTCGGTCGGCGCCTATCGCATCACGATGTGGCATCCGGTGCCGGCGAACGTCGTTTCGAGCGACGTCGGGACGGTGACGGGGAGCAAAGGAAACACTTACAAGCCGGTGGTCGTCTATAACTACCGGTATGACGGCCGGCCGTATCAGGCCGCGACCGTCACGCCGATTGATTTTTCGGCGAGTCAGAGCTGGGCGCAGTCGATCGTCAGCAAGTACCGGCCCGGCGATGTCACGACGGCGTACGTCGACCCGGGCAACCCGTACAAGGCCTTCCTGTTGCGTCAGGTGAGCCTTTTCCCGTTGCTTTTCGTGCTCATTCCCGTCTGCGTCGGACTCATTTTTGCGTGGAGTGTGCGAACACAGCGACTTCAGGTGGCACTGGCACAGAAGCATCTGGTGCCGGTAGTCGGGAGTGTGAGTTCGTCAATGGAGGTCACATGATGTTGCACCCGAGCTACAAACGTGTCTTCGCATTTTCCGCGCTCGCGTTCATCACGGCGTGCGGAAGCGGGATGCTCGATGCCACGCGTCCGCCGCTGGTAACCGTGAGCGGAGGTGGCGGCGGCGGCGGGTCCGCGACGTATACCGGCGCTGTCGCCGACAGCTTGCACCGCGGCTCGATCGCGCTCACAGTGTCCAGTGCCTCGAGCGTGACCGGATTGCTCACCTTTGTGGGTGGCCCGACCATCGCGGTGACCGGCTCGGCGGATTCCTCCGCCGCGACCATGACCGCGAGCGGAAGCGGCTACACGGTCACCGGGGACACGCACACCGGAACGGTACAGGGTACGTACACGGGGCCGGGCGGCAACGGCTTCTTCGCGGCGACAGCCGATACGCTCACGCAGATGACGCACACGACATACTGCGGTACGTACACGTCATCAAACGGCAACGGATGGTTCAGCGTGGTGGCGCTCTCCGACGGCGAATCGGCGGGATTCGCCGTGCAGACGCTCGGATCCGCGTCGAGCGCGACCTTCCTGGGCACGCTTGATTTCACACTGCTGACCTTCGCGGCGACCACAACTCAGGCCGTGCAGGCCACCGGAACTGTCTCTTCCGACCTCCAGACGATTATCGGATCGTACGCTCCGAGCATAGGCGGGACGACCGGAACGGGAACATTCTCGGTGACGACCGGCGGTTGCTGAGACACCCGCACGTGCAGTTGCATCAACCCGAGTGAGAGCCATGCAGACGAAAGAAGTGGTGATCGTGAGCGCGGTGAGGACCGCGGTCGGGCGCGGTAAGAAGGACGGCTCCCTCGCCGCGACACACGCCGTAGATCTCTCGGCCGCAGTCATGCGCGCCGCGGTTGCGCGCGCGAAGTGCGATCCCGCGCACATCGACGATGTGCTCTGGGGCTGCGCGATGCCCGAAGCATCGCAGGGCCTCAACATCGCGCGGCTCGCGGTGCTCCGCTCGGGCTTTCCCGTGGACGTGAGTGCGGCGACGGTGAACCGCTTTTGTTCGTCGGGTCTGCAGACCATCGCGATGGCGGCGCAGGCGATCATGACGGGCATGGGCGACGTCGTGATGGCCGGCGGCGTCGAGATGATGAGCGCGGTGCCCATGTCGGGATTTCACACGCGGCTGCATCCGGACATGGCCGAGCAGAACATCGGGATGGGGTTCACGGCCGAGCGCGTGGCGACGCGCTGGAAGATCACGCGCGAGATGCAGGATCAGTTCGCGCTCGGAAGCCAGCAGAAGGCCGCCGCCGCGTGGGCGAAGAATGTGTTCGCGGATCAGATCGTGCCGGTCACCGTTCAGAAAGTGCGCTGGCGCGGCGCAAAGAAAACGGTGGAGGAATCGCAGTTCGCCACGGACGAGCTCGTGCGCGCGACGACGGCCATCGAGGGACTCGCCAAACTGCCGCCCGCGTTCAAGCCCGGCGGCACGGTGACCGCGGGCAACGCCAGCCCGCTCTCGGACGGCGCCGCGGCCGTGCTCCTGATGAGCGCAGATCGTGCGAAGGAACTCGGCATCAAGCCACTCGCGCGATTTGTCCACTTCGCCACGGCTGGCGTAGAACCGGACGTGATGGGCATCGGCCCGGTGAAGGCCGTTCCGAAAGTCATGGCCCGCGCGGGACTCAAGCTTTCGGACATGAAACTGATCGAGTTCAACGAAGCGTTTGCGTCGCAGGCGCTCGCAGTCATTCACGACCTCGAGATGGACACGTCGCGCGTGAACGTGAACGGCGGGGCGATCGCGCTCGGGCATCCGCTCGGGGCGACGGGCGCGAAGCTGACGACGCAGCTGGTGCACGAACTTGGCAAACGAGGCGGCGGACTCGGCCTCGTCACAATGTGCGTCGGTGGGGGGATGGGCGCTGCGGGTGTATTTGAGGTTTACTGACGATTCTGCATTTTAGGATCTACTGCGAATTGCGGAGTGCGGAGGAGTAGTGCTGAACGCTGAAGGAATCCTGAATCCCTTCAGCGTACAGCAC
>JBOHTH010000187.1:0-3922 GCA_050733535.1 Gemmatimonadaceae bacterium
CTGCCGGCCCGATGTGCGGGCCGGCGGCGAGCGCGAGGAGCAGTGCCGCGATCACTTCGTCACTTCACGACGGCGATGCACTCGATCTCGGTGCGCGCGTTGTTCGCGAGACCGCTCGTGCCGAACGCGCTGCGCGCCGGGAACTTGCCGGCGGTGAACATGGTCTTGTACACCTCGTTCATCGCACCCCACTCCTTCATGTCGGCGAGGAACACGGTGCACTTCACGACGTGCTCCATGTCGGACCCGTTGGCTTCGAGGACGGTCTTGATGTTGGTCAGCGCCTGCTTGGTCTCAGGGCCGATCCCGCCCTCGACGAGCTTGCCGTGCACCGAGCCGATCTGCCCGGCCAGGTAGAGCATGTTCCCGACCCGCACCGCCGGGGAGAACGGCGCCGTGGACTGCGGGTTCGTGGTGAGGAACTGCGGGGCCTGCGCGTGCGCGACGGCAGGGACGAGTGCAACCGCAGCCAGGGCGATCAATCGACGCATGATGGTTCTCCTCAATGGAAAGGCGTGAACGATATTCGGTCATCGGTCATCGGTCCTCGGTCTTCGGTCATCGGTCCTCGGTCTTCGGTCCTCGGTCTTCGGTCAAAGAAACTCGTGCAGCAAAGAGTGAAAGTGATGCACCCCAACTTCGCGCAGCGCAGAGTATCGCCCCCGGTCGTACGCTCGCGACCTCAGGTTCTTCTGCACCTGCACGCAGATCTCGATATCCTCGTCCTGAATCTCGTCGCTGAACGCCACGAGTTTCGTCCACTCCGCATCCAGAGCGGGGTCCACGGGAGGCGTGGCCGAATACCACTCGAACACCACCTCGCACCGGTCGTGCCCGCGCGGCAGAACGACGTTCGTCTGCATCTGCCCCAGGTACACATTGAGCATCACGTTCGGGAACAGCCAGTAGTACTGCGCCTGCTCGCCTTCTTTGGACGGGACATAGTTGCGAGATTGGGCTTCCGAGTCCCGAATCACGGGCTTGAGCGGCGCATGCTGGAGCGACCAGTACCGATGCGGCTCGACGCGATACGCGTTGTAGTCGATCTCCTTGTTCAGCGACGGATGGACAACCGGGATGTGGTACCCCTCGAGGTAGTTGTCCACGTACACCTTCCAGTTGCACTCCATCGTCCACGACTTCCGCATCACCCAGCGCATCCGCTCGACGCTGAACCGCGCGGCGCGGTCGGGGATATCGCCGAGAAAATGCGCGAGCGGCGGCGCGGCCGGGTCGAGGTTGGCGAAGATGAGCGGGCCGAAGGTCGCGACCTGCACGGGAAGAAGCCGGAAGTCGGAAGCGCGGAAGCCAGACGACTCCTCCATCTCAGGCGCGCGCAGCAGCTGCCCGTTGAGCGCGTACGTCCAGCCGTGATACCGGCACTGCATCGTCTGCCGCTTGCCGCAGCCGTGCGCTACCGGGCCGGCGCGGTGCAGGCAGATGTTGTGAAACCCCCGCAACTCATCACCGTCGCGCAGCACGACGATCGATTCCGCGCCGATCTCGGCCGTGAAAAACTCGCCCGTCGACGCGACCTGATCCGTGCGCCCCACCAGCTGCCACGTCCGCCCGAACACCCGCTCCTCCTCAAGTGCAAGGAACGCCGGATCGGTGTAGCACCGCGAAGGAATTGTCGAAGCCCGCGCTATGTCCGCCTCGAATTCGAACGCGGGCATTAGCGGGACCGCTGCGGACTGCGGATTGTCATTTTATCCAGTGCCCGAGTCGGCCCCATCGAATATCCGTGATGAACGACAGCGCGCGATCACTCTCGCTCTCCGGCACGTACGAGTAGTAGACGAACAGCGGACGCCCGCGCACGTTGGCCCGCGGGACGAATCCCCAGTAGCGGCTGTCCTTGGAGTTGTAGCGGTTGTCGCCCATCATGAAATAGTGCCCGGCCGGGACCACGAACGGCCCCCACGTGTCGAGCTTGGGCTGGTCCGGCGCGGCGCCAAAGCGCGACGCCTTGAGCCCTATTTTTTTCTGCCAGTCGAACAGCTCGCTGACATAGTTCGGGTCTCCCTTGTCCTGCTCCGGCGACGTGTACCCCTGCCGCTGTGCGAGCCCGTTCACGTACACCACGCCGTCGCGTCCGTAGAGCGTATCACCGGGCATGCCGATCAGCCGCTTCACGAGCGTTGGTGTGGGATCCTCGCCGAGCGGCACCTCGTCCGCTTGATACGGCGATTCGAACACCACCACGTCTCCGCGCTTCGGATCGGAGTATCCCGGAAGGTTCCAATGCGTAAACGGCACATGTGGGCCGTAGACGAGCTTGTTCACGAACAGCCAGTCGCCCACCAGCATCGACGGTATCATGCTCCCGGACGGAATCCGGTACGCCTCGACGAAAAACGTTCGCAGCACGAGGAAGATCGCGATGGTGCCGGCGATCGACTTGAACCACTCCCACACTTGGCGATACGTCCACCCGCCGGCTGATTTGCCGCCGCGCGCGGCCGCGACGCTGTTCCTGGGTTTACCCGACGATTTCTTGCCAGCCACGATAGGGACACCTGATATGGTGAAAGCGGAGAGGGCGCATCCGCCGAAACTTAAGCTGGATGCGCCCCCGCCGTGACGAACCTCGAACGCGCCGTCTTACACCGCTTACCTGACGTGCTTCGAAACGAGGGCCGTCATCTGGAACATGTTGACCTGCGCCTTTCCGCCGAACACCGCCTTCAGCTTGTCGTCGGCATTGATGTTGCGCCGGTTCTTCTTGTCCTGCAGGCCGTTCTTCTTGATGTAGGCCCAGATCTTCTTCGTCAGTTCCGTACGCGGCATCGCGGACGATCCGACGACGGCGCCGAGCACGGCGTCAGGCTGGACGGGCTTCATGAACGCTGCGTTCGGCTTCCGCTTGCCAGCCTTCTTCGCCTTTTTCGCGGGGGCCTTCTTTGCCTTTTTCTTGGCGGCCATCGACGAGTCTCCTCGATAGAAATGTGTGAAGGAACCCGATGCTCACTCTATGAACATCAGTCCGACCACTCGAAAGTAAGTCGACTCTCCTAGAGCGCAAGAGGGCGTTCCCCTCTGAAAACCGGGGAATCCCCTCCGAACGTCAGACTGCGGGCGGGAGCAGTGTCTCGAGAAGCGCCATCATTTTCAGGTCGAACGGGTCCGCCGACGCGTCGTCTTCCGCCACCTCCTCCCGCTCGTGCGGCGTCTCCAGCACGAGCGAAATCCCCTCTGTACGAGGGTCCGCCAGCAGCCAGCGGAACGGCTCGACGCCGATCGCGCCGTCACCGATCAGCGCATGGCGATCCTTGTTCGAACCGAAGGGGTGCTTGCTGTCGTTCAGGTGAAAAAACCCGGGGCGTTCGCCGATGATCGTCTCGAACGAATCCAGCACTGCGCGCTGTGCCGCGGCGCCGCTCGCGATGTCGTGGCCGCTCGCGAACAGGTGGCACGTGTCGAGTCCATAACCCGTGCGATGACGCAGTTCCTTCGGCACGCGTGAGAGCATTCGCGCGATCTCCTCGGCCGAACGCCCCATCGTGCGGCCGGCGCCGGCAGTGTTCTCGATCAGCACGCGCGTCCCGCTCGCGCTCTCCGGCACGGCCTCGAGCGCGTGACGGATCGCATCGCCCACGCGGTCGCACGCTTCGCCCGGATCGCCTTCTCCAGCTGATCCAGGGTGAAAACAGCACGCCCCCGCACCGAGTGCCGTGGACCGCTCGAGCTCGCGCGCCAGGCCGGCCTTCGCGCGCGTGGCCTTCTCTTCCTCCGCCGATGCGGTATTCAGCACGTACGCGCCGTGCACGAGCACGCGAGCCGGCGCGATCCCCGCCGCGTCGAGCGCCTCGCGGAATTTGGCCGCGCGCTCCGGCTTGATCTTCACCTTTTCGTTGTAGTACGTCGGCGGGGCGGTGAAGAGCTGGAGCGCCTGCATTCGCGCGGCGCCCGCACGCCGCGC